>JAGPBG010000114.1 GCA_018063485.1 Cypionkella sp. | reverse complement strand
GTGTAACTCATTGAGTTACATATGCGGCATCTGTGTCGTGCATGTGGACAGCCTGCTCGATCTCCCGCATAATGCCGACATCATGCCCTCTCTGTGCCGCGACTGTCTGTCCCTTTATGAGAGCGGCCCCCGCTGCCCGTCTTGCCGCTCTCCCCGCGTCCTGTCTCATCCCGAGTTGTTCCAGCTTTCGATTGCCCACATGGATTGTGACGCTTTCTATGCCTCGGTTGAGAAACGTGACAATCCTGAATTACGCGACAAGGCCGTGATCGTCGGCGGCGGCACGCGTGGGGTTGTCTCAACCTGCTGCTACCTCGCCCGTATCCACGGCGTCCACTCTGCCATGCCGATGTTTCAGGCCCTTAAGCTGTGCCCCGAGGCGGTAGTTGTGAAGCCCCGCATGGCGGTTTACGCCGAAGCCTCCCGCGCCATTCGTGCCTTGATGGAAGTGTTGACTCCGGCCATCGAGCCGCTCAGCCTTGACGAAGCCTTCCTCGATCTTACCGGCACCGCCCGGCTGCATGGCGCGCCTCCGGCGGTTTTGCTCGCCCGGCTGCTGCGCGATATGGAGCAGCAATTGGGACTGTCGGGTTCTGTTGGGTTGTCACATAACAAATTTCTTGCAAAAATTGCCTCGGATCTCGACAAGCCGCGCGGATTTTCGGTAATCGGGGCACAAGAAACCGAGGCGTTCTTGCGCCCGAAACCTGTGCGTATCATCTGGGGCGTTGGCTCGGCTACACAAACGGCGCTGGGAAAAGCGGGCATCCGCACCATTGCCGACCTGTTGCGCTGGGACCGCCGCGATCTTTCTGCGCGGTTTGGTCAAATGGGAGATCGGCTCTGGCATCTTGCCCGTGGTCAAGACAACCGCCGTGTTGATCGCGACGAAAAGCTGAAGTCGATCAGCAAGGAAACCACATTCCTTGAGGATACTTCCAACAGCGATCTGCTTGACGGCCATCTTTGGCGACTGTCCGAACAGGTTGCCGATCGCGCCAAGTCCAAGGCGCTGGCTGGCAGGACCGTGACGCTGAAACTCAAGAAATCCGATTTCCAACTGGTCACCCGCCGGCAGACCCTGCCTTCTGCGACACAACTGACGGACATGATTTACCGCATGGCACGGGAATTGTTTGACCATGCTGGCGTCAACGGCCCTTACCGTCTGATCGGCGTCGGCCTTAGTGATCTTGTCAATGGGGCCGAAGCAGAGGCGGCGGGTGATTTGCTCGACCCCAACGCAAACACCCGTGCCGCAGCCGAGCGTGCTACTGACGCCATCCGTTCAAAGTTCGGCACAAAGGCAATCTTCAAGGGTCGCGCCTTGCGCTGATCATTCCGCAGCAAGCGGCCGATCATGATATTCAATCCCGTCGCGCCCGATCTTGACCACGTCGCGTATAACCTTGGTGATCACCGCACCAAAGTCGGCAAATCCCGGCAAGGGCACCACTTGCCGCTCGTCCATATACAGCGAGCGATCAATTTCCACTTGAACCACATGACGCCGGGTCGAAGGCCGCCCATAGCTTTGCGACACGAACGCCCCCGCAAACGGGGCATTTCGGGCAACCCGAAAGCCCGCACCGGCAAAAGCTGCCTCTACCTGCTCCATCACCTCCCGCCCGGCAGAGGCCCCAAACCGATCCCCTAAAACCACTTCCGGACAAGGCACCCCAGGACGGCTGTGATGGGCAATCGCCTCATGCGGCATCGAATGGCAATCAATCAAGATCACCTGGCCAAAGCGCCGATGCGTCGTTTCGATCAAATCGCGCAGCGTCTGGTGATAGGGGTGCCAATAGGCACGCAACCGGGCCTCGGCCTCGGCCAGGGGGAGTTTGCCCGAATATATCTGGCGCCCGCCCGAAACAACCCTTGGGATCACCCCCAGCCCCGACGAGATTCGCGGGTTATGCGGAGCCTTTCCCACGCCCTCGATCAGCGCAGGGTCCAACTCATCAGGTGCCCGGTTCAGATCAATATAGGCGCGGGGCACCCGTGCCGCCAACAGTGGCGCTCCAAGTTCAGCGGCTGCGGCGAACAATTCCTCAACGAAGGCATCCTCCGAGGATCGCAGAATTTGGCCGTCAAGTTGGCTTTGTTCCAGAAAAGCGGCCCCATAATCGCGCCCGGAATGCGGAGAGGCGAAGATCACCGAAGTGTCTTGCCGGGGAGGGTGGAACAGGCGAAAGACTTCCGATGACATGCGCTCTTCCTTTGGAATCGTACTGTGCGATAAATTTCTTGCTGCTGAAACCCCTTGATCAGCCCCACGACTCCCATTATAGCCCCGCAGACCGACGCGGTTCCGCCCGCGTCCTTTTGTTTGGATGGGCGGAATGGCAAGGCTGTGGGCGGTTAGCTCAGCGGTAGAGCACTACGTTGACATCGTAGTGGCCACTGGTTCGATCCCAGTACCGCCCACCATTCACCGCTTTCCTCGGAAAGCAACGGTTTTCAACTGGCGCGAAGACGCGCCGCGACAAGGGAGACAGCCATGAAGGTTGCAAACTCGCTCCGTTCGCTGAAGACGCGTCATCGCGATTGCCAAGTCGTGCGCCGTAAAGGCCGCGTCTATGTGATCAACAAGACGCAAAAGCGCTACAAGGCCCGTCAGGGTTGAGCGCGCTTTTCAGTGTGGAATAGGCCGCCCAGAGCAATCTGTGGCGGCTTTTTCTTTCCCTTTGGACTCGCCGCCTTGAAATAGTGCCGTTGCCGGGGCAGCGGGGATTGCTAGGCTGTCGGTGATTCGATCCATGCCCACGAAAGGCCAGATGATGCAGCTTTACACTTCGCCCACCACGCCCTTTGGCCGCAAGATTTCGGTGCAGGTCCGCGAATCCGGTCTGACCGAGCATGTTGAGGAAGTTGTTGTTGCCGGAACCCCTCTTGATCCGGGCACAATGCCCGTGCAGCTCAATCCCCTGGGCAAGATTCCCTGTCTGACCACAAATCAGGGCGCGCTTTACGACAGCCGGGTTATCAGCCGTTACCTGGATGAAATCTCGGGCGCCGGGCTTTATCCCAAAGGTGCCGCGCTTTGGCCGGTGCTGGTGCTGGAAGCTACCGCTGACGGTATTCTGGATGCGGCAGTATCAATGGCCTATGAAATACGCCTGCGCCCGGAAGGCTTGCGCTTTCCCGAATGGCTTGAGGGGCAATGGGCCAAGATCACACGGGCCCTCGATGGCATCGAACCGAAGGCGCAAAACATGGGGCCGCTGAACATTGGCCAGATCGCCCTCGCCTCGGCACTCGCCTATCTCGATTTCCGACATTCCGCGCGAAATTGGCAGGACGGCAGGCCGCACCTGGCCGCCTGGGCTGCGGAATTTTCCCGCCGTCCCTCGATGAAAGCAACGGAACCGCCAGCAGCGTGAGCCGCAGCCAGCCAAGGGCTTTACCAAGGGTCTTGATTATGTTGGGATCCCGGCGAAGATGGCGCTGATTGGAGAGTTTTCTGTAGCTTCAAGGTCGCAAAGGGGGAAAAGCTGAATTCTGCCGCCTCTCTGCGCCTTTGTTCGCTGGACGACCCGGCTTTCCTTGTCTAAAACCCGCCGTGCAAGGTCGCAGGAAACTGTGGCCCAATCAATATATGGGCCTGTTGCCCCGCGACCTTTGAAGGGAGAAGTTCTCGTGTCCCAAACTGATGATCACTCGGGCAACCGCAGGGATTTCCTGTATTACGCAACCGCCGGTGCTGGCGTCGTGGCAACCGGTGCCGCCGTATGGCCGCTGGTGAACCAAATGAACCCGGCCGCCGATGTCCGGGCGTTGGCTTCGATCATGGTGGATGTCAGCGGCGTTGAGGTTGGCACCCAGCTCACCGTGAAATGGCGCGGCAAGCCGGTCTTTGTCCGTCGTCGCACCCAGGCCGATATTGATCTGGCCCGTTCGGTAAAGCTGAGCGATCTGGTCGATACCAATGCCGAAAACGCGAATATTGATGCCACTGCCGACGCGGATGACAAGAACCGCACGCTGGATGAAGCCGGTGAATGGCTGGTGATGATGGGCGTCTGCACCCATTTGGGTTGCGTCCCGCTTGGCAACGCTGGCGAATTTGGCGGCTGGTTCTGCCCCTGCCACGGCTCGCACTATGACTCGGCCGGTCGAATTCGCAAAGGCCCCGCACCGCGCAACCTGCCGGTTCCGGTGGCTAAATTCGAAAACGAAACCACAATCAAACTCGGGTGAGGAACAAAATCATGGCCGGAATTCCGCACGACCATTATGAACCAAAGCCGGGTTTTCAGACCTGGCTGCACAAGCGTCTGCCCATCGTCAGCATGGTTTATGACACGCTGATGATTCCCACGCCAAAAAACCTGAACTGGATGTGGATCTGGGGCATCGTTCTGGCATTCTGCCTAGTTCTGCAAATCGTGACCGGCATCGTCCTGGCCATGCATTATACACCGCATGTTGATCTGGCCTTTGCCAGCGTTGAACACATCATGCGGGATGTGAATGGCGGCTATATGTTGCGCTATCTTCATGGCAACGGCGCGTCACTGTTCTTCTTCGCAGTCTATCTGCACATCTTCCGCGGACTATACTACGGCAGTTACAAGGCCCCGCGCGAGGTTACCTGGATCATTGGTATGCTGATCTATCTGGCAATGATGGCGACAGGCTTCATGGGCTATGTACTGCCTTGGGGTCAGATGTCATTCTGGGGTGCCACGGTGATCACTGGCCTGTTCGGCGCGATCCCTGGCGTAGGTGATGCGATCCAGACCTGGCTGCTGGGCGGACCGTCAGTTGATAATGCCACGCTGAACCGCTTCTTCTCATTGCACTATCTTCTGCCCTTCGTAATTGCGGCACTGGTCGCCCTTCATATCTGGGCGTTCCACAATACCGGAAACAACAATCCAACCGGCGTTGAAGTGCGTCGTGGCTCCAAGGCCGAGGCGGAAAAGGACACCGTTCCGTTCTGGCCCTATTATGTGATCAAGGATCTGTTCGCGCTTGCGGTGATTCTCGCGATCTTCTTTGCTGTTGTCGGCTTCATGCCGAACTACCTTGGCGATCCTGATAACTACATTCCGGCAAACCCGCTGTCCACGCCTGCACATATCGTGCCAGAGTGGTACTTCTTGCCATTCTACGCAATCCTGCGTGCCTTTACCGCCGATGTTTGGGTGGTTCAGTTGGTCCAGTTCCTGAGCTTTGGCATCATCGACGCCAAGTTCTTCGGCGTGCTGGCCATGTTTGGCGCGATTGCGGTCATGGCCCTGGTGCCTTGGCTTGACACTTCCTCGGTGCGGTCGGGCAAATACCGCCCGAGATTCAAGGCATGGTTCTGGCTGCTCTGCATCACCTTCGTGGTCTTGATGTGGGCTGGTGCGCAGGTTCCAACAAACCTGACATCCTGGATTTCGCTGATTGCTGCGGCTTACTGGTTTGCTTACTTTCTGATCATCCTGCCGCTGTTGGGTGTGCTGGAAAAACCGCTGCCACAGCCTGCAACGATCGAAGAAGACTTCAAGTCGCACTATGCCGATCCGGCCGAGTGAGAGAAAGGAACTGACTGAGATGTTTCGTAAAATCGCGATCAGCGCCGTCTCGGCTCTCGCCCTGACAACCGGTGCGGCTTTTGCTTCGGGCGAAGGCGAGACCCATGATGTGGCGTTCAGCTTTGAGGGCCCGTTCGGCACCTATGATGAGCATCAGCTTCAACGTGGGCTTCAGGTGTTTACCGAAGTGTGTTCGGCCTGCCATGGCCTGCAATATGTGGCAATACGCACCCTGTCCGACAAGGGTGGACCCAGCCTGCCGGCAGATCAGGTCCGTGCCTATGCCAAGCAGTTTCAGGTCGTTGACAAGGAAACCGGCGAGGACCGCGACGCGCTGCCTTCCGATCATTTCCCGGCCAACACCGGGGCGGGCGCACCAGATCTGTCGCTCATGGCCAAGGCACGCAAGGGTTTCTCTGGCCCTTATGGCTTGGGGATCACCCAATTGTTCCGCGGGATTGGTGGTCCCGAGCATATCTACTCGATCCTGACCGGCTACACCGGCGAAACCAAGGAAGAAGCTGGCGAAACCTTCTATGAAAACCACGCCTTTCCCGGCGGCTGGATCAAGATGCCGCCACCGATTTCGGACGATCAGGTCACCTATGCCGATGGGCATGAGGCAACGCTGCACAATATGTCGGAAGATGTCTCGGCTTTCCTGATGTGGACCGCTGAGCCCAAGCTGATGGATCGCAAGACCACCGGTTTCAAGGCGGTAATCTTCCTCATCGTGCTGGCGTCGCTGCTCTATCTGACCAACAAGAAATTGTGGGCCGGAATCAAGGGGCCCAAAAAGCACGTCTGATAAATCCGGAACGGTTTCATATTGGCCCCGCCTCAGCGCGGGGCCTTTCCTATTTGCCCAGATATTCCGCCAAGGCAGGTGGCGGATTGGCAAACAGCACCGTCGTTGCAACCGGGGCGGCGGCGACCCCATCAGCCACGAGAATGGTCCGATCTGCAAATCCCATCGCATCCTTTGGATCATGGGTCACCATCATCACGGTGGCACCTGTCGCTTGCGCCACCTCCTGAACCAGTTTCAACATCTCGCCTTTCATCGCCGGGCCCAGCGCCGAGAACGGCTCATCGAGCAGCAACAAGGGCCGGGCGCGCAACAAGGCGCGGGCCAAAGCCGCACGTCCCTGTTGCCCACCAGACAGTTGTGCGGGCTTGCGCGCACCCATTCCCGCCAAGCCAACCCGTTCCAGGGCCGCGTCCACCTTCTGCCGATCCACAGCCGACAGCCGCAATTTCGGATCAAGTCCAAGCCCAAGATTTTGCGCAATGCTCAGGTGCGGAAACAGATTCTGGTCCTGAAACAGCAGGGTAATCGGCCGTTTGCCGGGGGGCAATGCTGCCAAATCGTCGCCATTCCAAAACACGCACCCGCGCACCGGCGCAAGAAATCCGGCAATCGTCATCAGCAGCGTGGATTTTCCTCCACC
>JAGPBG010000113.1 GCA_018063485.1 Cypionkella sp. | reverse complement strand
CGGGTGGCAGGCTCATGCCCTATATATCGGCGCTCTGGTCTTGGGAGTCTAGGGCATCAGCGCGCGCTGGCTTAACCCAATAAATCGCGCGCGATTTGGTGGAAAAGATGGGTGCCCATCGGGATCAGGCTGTCGGGAAAGTCGTAGTCGGGGTTGTGCAAGGCGGGCGTTTCTACCCCCGCCCCCAGAAACATCATGGCCGATCGGGTGCCACCATGGCCAAATCGCCCGAAATCCTCAGACCCACGCATCGGCAAATCTTTGTCATCATAGGCCATGCCCAGCACCTCCATTGCATGTTCCATGATCGCGGTAGCGTCTGGATCATTCACCGAGGCCGCGAAATCATCATCATAGCTGAAGGCCATGTTCAGACCCGCCGCCTGTGCCTCATCTTGCGCCAACGTCTCGGCAGCCGCCCGCAAAGCCGCCATCCGGTCATCGCGCGCCGCGCGCAAGGTCACCCAGATCTCGGCATATCCGGGCGCAATCCCAAACGCGGGCTCGCCCATCCGCACATGGGTTACCGTGGTTAGGCGAAACTCATCTGACAACACGCCCCCCGGCCCCAGCGCGCCCAGCGCCGGAATGATCCGCGCCACTGCAAGCGCCGGCGAGACGCCCTTTTCGGGCTCGGACGCGTGCGAGGTTTTGCCCGAGAGTGCTATCTTCATCCCCACACTGGCGTAATTCACCACCCCCGCTTTCAAGCGCGATCGCCCAAAGGCCAGCCCTGGCATATTGTGCAGCGAAAACGCCCAATCGGGACGCAGGGGCGCAAAAGCCGGATCAGCAGTTACCGCCGCCGCGCCCGAGCCATCCTCTTCGGCGGGCTGAAACATCAAGATCACCCGTCCCTTGGCCGGGCGTTTGCGCGACAACAACCGCGCCAGCCCCATCAGAATGGTTGTATGCCCGTCATGCCCGCACAAATGCCCTTTGCCTGAAATGGTAGACCGGTGCGCCGCATCCGACAGCTCCTGAATGGGCAGCGCGTCGATCTCGGAGCGAAACAGCACCGAAGGCCCCGCCTCGGCCCCCTCAAACACCGCAGCCACCCCATGACCACCCAAACCGGTCACCACATGATCGGGTTTCAACGGCCCAAGCGCCGCCACCACCTGCCGCGCCGTTTCCACCTCTTCGCGCGACACCTCAGGGAACCGATGCAACATCCGCCGCCATTCGGTCAGTTCGGCCACATCCGAATTCGTCAGCATCACGCCACCTTGGCGCGTGCCGCCAAAGTGCGCAGCGCCATTTCGATTTCATGCCAAGCCGTGCGCGCCATGGAGCGAAAGACCATCACGCGAAACTCATCAGCCGCCAGGCGCAACAAGATCATCTGCATGTGATTCAAAGGTGCGCGTGCCGCCATGCCCACCGGGAACGCCGCTGCCCGCAAATCCATCGGCACATGGCGCATCAATGCCGCTTCGGCCTGCGGACCCGCAAGCCGCAGGCTCACCCAGCCGCCCGACTGATCGGTGACCGCCGCAGCGTCGCCAAGAGCCGGAGCATCGGCCCCGATCAAAAACGCCTGATCCCTGCCGGTCCAGACCAGCATCGCCGCTGCCTTCACGGTGAAACTGTTGGGATTGGGAAAACTGAACCCCAGTGGTTTCAGCATCTTGTCCACCGCCTTTCCCAGTCCCGGCAGCACAGCGATGGAGGTAATCACCCCGTGATCGACTTCCGCCAATTCGGTATTTGCTAGAGTGAGCGGCGCCCGCCCGAAAAGCGCGGTTTTTGCAATGAGTTCAGGCACGCAGCTTCTCCCCATCCCTATCATAGAACACAGGATCACAGATTTCACACAACACATCGACGCTGCGCAGCCGGTCAACCACCCGGATCCGCTGCCCCATCCGGGCGCGGCCATTCCGCAAGAACCCCAGTGCGAGATATTTCTCGAATGTCGGGGAATAGCCCACCGAAGTGGTGTAACCGTTTGAGTTCACCCGGTTCATCTCTTCACCTGGCACGAAAAGATGCGCGCCCGACGTCAGGCTTTCTTCGCCCAAAGGCCTGATCCCCACCAGTTGATCGCGCTCTGGCCCCAACATTCCGGGCCGAGCCGCCGCATCCTTGCCGATGCAATCCTTCTTGGCCGATACCATCTTTTCCATGCCGATATCGAAAGCCGTCACCCGCCCATGGATCTCTGCATGAGTGATAAAGCCTTTCTCGATCCGCAAGACATTCAGCGCCTCCATGCCATAAGCGCCGCCGCCCATGGTTTCGGCTCGCGCCAACAGATCGCGGAACAGCGCCTCGCCGTAGCGCGTCGGCACCGCGATCTCATACCCCACCTCGCCTGAAAAACTGATGCGGAACAGCCGCGCCTTGACGCCACCAATCCGCACCTGACCCACGGCCATGAACGGGAAATCGCCCAAAGGCGCATCCAGCATCGAATTCAGCAAATCGCGCGCCATCGGACCGGCAATCGCAAATTGCGCCCAGGATTCTGTCACCGAAATGAAGCGCAGATCCCAATCGGAACAAAACGCCTGCTGCACAAAATCGAGGTGGCGCATCACCAGACCGGCCGCCGCAGTGGTGGTGGTCATCAGATAGTGATTCTCGCCCAGCCGCGCCGTGGTGCCATCATCCAGCACATGCCCGTCCTCACGCAGCATCAAACCATAACGAACGCGCCCCAGCGGCAAAGTGCTGAATGTATTCGTATAGACAAAATCCAGAAACCGCGCAGCGTCTTTCCCCTGAATGTCGATCTTGCCCAAAGTCGAGACATCGGCCACCCCGACCGCCCCGCGCACCATATTCACCTCACGGTCGCAAGACTCGCGCCAAGTGGTCTCGCCCGGTTTGGGGAAATAGCTTGGCCGATACCACAACCCCGCCTCGATCATCGGCGCACCCCGGTCGCGGCTGGCCTGATCGCTTGTCAAGAACCGCTGCGGCGCAAAGCCCGACCCGCGCCCGCCCGCCCCCATGACGGCAATCGAGGTAGGCACGAATGGCGGGCGGTAAGTGGTGGTTCCGGTTTCAGGAATTCCCTTTCCGGTCGCATCCGCCAAAACCGCCAGCGCCCCGATATTCGAGTTCTTGCCCTGATCTGGCGCCATGCCTTGGGTGGTATAGCGCTTCATGTGCTCGACCGAGCGGAAGCCCTCTTGCGCCGCCAGTTTAACGTCCTTGGTCGTCACATCATTGGCAAAATCGAGCCAAGCCCGGCCCTTCCCCTCAATCTGCCACAGCGCCGTGATGGCATAGGGATTACCCTCAGCCGTTGGAACATCTGCCGTAACGGCCTGCAAGCCCAGCGCCTTGCACGCCGCCTCACCAGCCGCTTGCCCCTCGCGCAGACAGCCCAAAGTCGAGAATGCCCCATTCGCAGCCCCCGCCGCTGCCAACCCCGGCACGGAATTGGCCATTGGCACAAACGCCGCAATCGACGCCTCCCATCTAGGCCGCCCGTTCATATGGCAAGTCAAATGCACCATCGGATTCCAGCCGCCAGAGACCCCAAGGCAATCCGTTTCGATCAAAAACTCCCCAGCCGCATGGCGACCCGAAACGGATTTCAACCCATGCCGCCCCGTGGTGGCGGTAATCTCTGCCCCCAGATAAACCGGGCAATCTTCGATGCTTGAAGCATCGGGGCGGCTGTCGAGCACCGCCACCACCTCAACCCCCGCCGCGATCAACTGCCGGGCGGTGGCGCGCGCCGAGTCATTATTGGCAAACACCGTCACCTTCTTGCCCGGCACAACGCCATACCGGTTGAGATAGGCTCGCAGGGCCCCCGCCATCATGATGCCAGGGCGGTCATTGTCAGGAAACGCAATCGAGCGTTCCAGGGCCCCTGCCGCCAGTATGGTCTGGCGGGCCACAATCCGCCAGAAACACTCGCGCGGTAGATCTGCGCGCGGCGCGCGGTGCAACCCCACCCGCTCCACCGCAGAATAGGTGTTACCGTCATAGGCCCCCGTAACCGTGGTTCGCTTCATCAGGCGCACATTCGGCAGGGCCTTCAACTCGGCAATCGCCGCATCCACCCAGTCCAATGCAGGCTTGCCATCAAGATCGCCACCGTCAGCGATCAAACGCCCGCCAAATCGGCAGTCCTCCTCGGCCAAGATCACATCCGCACCGCTGCGCGCCGCCACCAGTGCCGCCATCAGCCCCGCCGGACCAGAGCCCACCACCAAGACATCGCAAAACGCATAGGCCTTTTCACAATGCCCCTCGTCATGATTGCCCGACAGGCTGCCAAGCCCCGCTGCGCGGCGGATGATCGGTTCATAAAGCCGTTCCCAAGATGTACGCGGCCACATGAATGTTTTATAATAGAAACCGGCACTTAGAAAGGGTGATGCCAGATCATTCAGGGACAGGATATCGAACCGCAGGCTGGGCCAGCGGTTCTGGCTGCGCGCCACCAAGCCATCAAAAAGCTCCTGCGCCGTGGCCCTCACATTGGGCGTCTGATTGCCCTTGCCGATGATTTCCATCATCGCATTCGGTTCTTCCGAGCCAGCCGTCAGCACCCCACGCGGACGGTGGTATTTGAAACTGCGCCCAACAATCTTGACCCCATTGGCCAAAAGGGCCGAGGCCAGAGTATCGCCCTGAAATCCGAAATAGCTTTTGCCATCGAACTGAAACGACACCGGCGCGTTGCGGTCGATCAAGCCCTTGCCCTCTACCCTCATTTCGCGGCCCCTTTCCGACCGGCGACCAGCTTCGCCCCCATCACCTCATGCGTCACGGTGTTGCGCGTCACGATCAGCCACGAAGAACACCCCGTCTCATGATACCAAAGATCGCGCGTTACCCCCGCAGGGTTGTCTCGCAAGTGCAGATATTCATCCCAAGCCGCCGCATCACTGCCGGGCTCGGGCCGGTTCAGATAAACATCCGTCCCGTAGTAGTAGAACTCCCGCCGATCACGGCTGCCACACAAGGGGCATGGAATACGCATAGCTGATCCCCTTCAATGCAGGTTATGTTGGCTGCCGGTGCCTTCTTCGTCGATGATATGGCCGGTTTTGAACCGGTCCAGACGGTAACGCGCCGCGACCTCGTGGCTTTGCCCCGTTGCCATCAGATGCGCCATGCACCAACCACTCGCCGGCACCGCCTTGAAGCCGCCGTAGTTCCAGCCGGCATCCACAAACAGCCCCTCGACATAGGTTTTGTCGATAATCGGGCTGCCGTCCGGTGTCATATCCATGATCCCGCCCCAGGATCGCAGCACCTTGGCCCGCCCGATCATTGGCATCAAGGTCATCCCGGCCTCCATGACATGCTCAACCATCGGCAGGTTCCCCCGCGCTGCATAGCTGGCATAAAAATCAATGTCGCCGCCAAAGACCAGGCCGCCCTTGTCCGATTGGCTGATATAGAAATGCCCCATGCCAAAGCTGATCACATGATCAATCACCGGCTTTAACCCTTCGGTCACAAAGGCCTGCAAGACATGGCTTTCAATCGGCAACCGCATCCCCGCCATCGCAGCCACCTGACTTGACCGCCCGGCCACAATAATCGCCACTTTCTTGGCCCGGATTGCGCCACGCGAGGTTTGCACCCCCTTGACCACGCCGTTTTCGATATCAATTCCCGTGACTTCACAGTTCTGAATCAGATCAACCCCACGGCTGTCGGCCCCGCGCGCATAGCCCCAGGCCACCGCATCATGGCGCGCAGACCCGCCCCGCCGGTGCATCAACCCGCCGTAGATCGGAAAGCGGCCCTGCTCGAAATCCAGATAGGGGATTTCCTCGCGCACCTGATCGCGGCTCCAAAGCTCTGCATCATCACCCTGATTGATCATCGCATTGCCGCGCCGCGCCGCCGCATCGCGCTGCCCGTCGGAATGAAACAGGATCAACTGTCCGCGCTGCGAATGCATGACGTTATAATTCAACTCGGCCTCAAGCCCTTCCCAGAGTTTCAGCGAATGGCTGTAAAACTCGGAATTGCCCGGAAGAAAGTAATTTGCGCGCACGATTGTGGTGTTGCGGCCCACATTGCCGCCGCCCAGATACCCCTTTTCAAGCACCGCGACATTGGTAATGCCGTGGTTTTTCGCCAGATAATACGCTGTTGACAGCCCATGCCCGCCGCCGCCGATGATTATCACGTCATATTCGGATTTCGGCTCAGGCTCGCGCCAGGCTGGTGCCCAGCCCTTGTTGCCAAACAAACCCTCTTTGATCACCTTGAAGCCGGAATAGCGCATGACGCCCCCTTATCTTGTGCGGGGATCAAACCCGCTTTTGGGGGAATATTCAACTGCGCTCACGCAGGCTTCACCATCTGCGACAACGGGTGTCGCAAGCCGCACCTTTGGAAGGTGCAGGGCTAATCTGTCATCGCCGGATCGAAAAACAGTGCCACGCCGCGGCCCGCGTGTTTTGACGCATATAGCGCATTGTCGGCATCGCACAGCATTCGGTCAGCATCTGCCGCCGGGTAAAAGGTTGAGACAGTCATCCCGATCGAGGCGGAAATCTGGCACATCTGCCCCTCAAACCCGATCGGTTCGGCCAAATGGTCAATGATCCTGCGCGCAATCTGGCCCAACACCGCCGCTTCGCAAAGGCCGGGCAAAAGGATCACGAACTCATCCCCCCCCACCCGCGCCACTGTGTCACTGGTGCGTGTGTGCGCCAGCAACACCGACGCCACTTCGCGCAAGACATGGTCGCCCGCAGCATGGCCCAACCGGTCATTGACCTGCTTGAAATAATCAAGGTCAATATGCATCACGCCAAAACCCACCCCCTGCGAGATCAGGGCAGAAAGCTGCAAATCCAGGGCACGTCGGTTGCGCAACCGGGTCAGCGCATCGGTCAGCGCCTGTTCTTCGGCCGCAGATTTCGCCCCTTGCAAGCGCCGATTCAGATGGCGCAACTCATCCATCACCGCTGTTTTTGCCTCAACCAGATAGAGCATTTCCACCGCCAGATCGGTCACGGCAAAATCGGCTTCGGTCAGCCCATATCGGCGC
>JAGPBG010000112.1 GCA_018063485.1 Cypionkella sp. | reverse complement strand
AAATATTCGATGAAGAACTCGGCGTTGTTCTTCAGACACTGGCCATAAAGTGTGTGCAAAATGGCATGACCGGTGCGGTCGGCCGCCGCACAGGTTCGCGCCACCGGCGGACCCTCGCCATATTCCGAGGTCATGCCACCGAACGGGCGCTGATAGATCTTGCCCTCTTCGGTCCGCGAGAAGGGCACACCGTAGTGTTCCAATTCGTAAACCGCTTTCGGGGCCTCACGCGCCAGATACTCCATCGCGTCGGTGTCACCCAACCAGTCCGACCCCTTGATGGTGTCATACATATGCCACTGCCAGCTATCGGGGCCCATATTGCCAAGCGAGGCCGCAATGCCACCCTGCGCAGCCACGGTATGGGAACGGGTCGGGAAAACCTTGGTCACACAGGCCGTGCGCAGCCCTTGCTCGGCCATGCCCAAAGTGGCGCGCAGGCCCGCGCCCCCGGCCCCGACAACCACCACGTCATAGTCATGCACTTCATATGGATAAGCAGTCATATCAGCCCCTTACAGCGCTATCTTGATAAGGGCGAACAGCCCGGTGGCGACAATCACCGCCGCAAGCGAACTGGCAAAGATCACCAGCATCTTGCGCGCCGTGCCCCGCGCGTAATCCTCGATCATCATGGCGGCACCTTTGGCAAAATGCCGCATCCCCACCACCAGAACCAGCGCGGTCAGGATAGCCGGGAACGGGTGCGAAAACGTCTCGACCACCCCGGCGCGATCCTTGCCGAGCGCGTGGCCGAAGATGTAAATCCAGCTTGGCACCATGAAGGCCAGCACCACCGCCGTAACGGTCATTGACCAGTGATGCTCGGTCCCGGTGCCGGATGCGCCCTTGCCCTCGGCGCGCTTGCGGGCTGTCAGATAACGCATGATGGCCCCCTCAGATGATGATGATGGTCAGGACGGTCAGCACGACCGACCCGATGATACAGGCCCAGCCCAGCTTTTCCGCCGTTGGAATATCCATCCCGTGGCCCGCGTCGAAATACAGATGCCGCAGCCCGGCAAGATAGTGATACCACACCGCCCAGGCCGAGAGGGTAAACACCAGATCGCCAAACCAGCTTGTCACCACCGCATTTGCCACAGCGAAATACTGGTCCGACACCGCCGCCGCCAGCAGCCACCAGACCGCCAGCGCCACCGCCACGATCACCCCGTTGCCGGTGATGCGTGTCAGGATCGAGGTGATCGAGGTCAATTGCGGGCGGTAGATTTGCAGATGGGGGGAAAGGGGGCGTTCAACCCGCTTTGCTTCGGCCATGCTATATTCCTTCGTCATGCGCCGCGACTGTGGCGCGGAAAGACTTCTGTTTCCCTTCTAACGCGAAAATCAGGTTTGTCACCAGTACCCCACCTAAAAAACGGCCAGATTCCGATTACGCCACATATTCTTTGCATTTGTGATCACGCAAAAAAATTATGTGATCACAAATTACTCCGCAGTGCTTTCCCACATCTCTTGCAGGTTTTGCGCATATTCGTTGCACATGGTAATGGTGCGGTCCTCGGGATTGTAATAGGCATTTGCCTCGCCGCAATCAGCCACCACCACCGTCACCTGCTCGGGCAGGCCGATGCGTTCGTTGATGGATCTGACCTCCTCGGCCAGCACATCCGCCAAGGCCATGCCCACCTGGCCCGGTGCCATTTCCAGCCCGACATTGCCGCCGCCCGGAGTTGCATCCGCCAACAGGGCCTCCCACGATCCCGCTGCGGCCTCCCATTCCTGCGGGCAACGCTCTGCGCGTTCCGGCGGCAGCCCCAGATCATCCGCCAGTTTTTGCCGCTCGTCAGGGTTCGCCCCGTAAAACAGGCACACCACATTATAGTAACGCTGCATGTCCAGGCTGTGTTCGTCGGCATAGGCAGGTTCTTCGCCACCCGCCTCGCGCCGAGCCGCCTGCAAGGCATAGGCCGTTGCATCACTGGCAAGCACCGCCGCCGCAGAGTCCTCATCCCAGATGTCATTCATCAAAATGACGGAAAGATGGTCGGCGGCATCCTCTTCCTTGCCCAGCACCGGCAGTTGCAACACGTCGATCAGGGCATGGCCCAATTCGTGATACAAGGTTGCGATCACCTCATTGACGATGAAAACGGCTTCTTCCTCATCATCGGGAAACTCATAGACCGACTGCGCAACCGCCGGCGTCGCCAAAGCCAACATCGCCGCCAAAACCAGAACATGGCGCATTTATTTTCTCTCCCAGAGGTTTTGGCCAGATCTGCACGACGGGCCCAATCAGGTTATCAAACCCATCACAGCGGCATCAGCGCCCAGTAATCCAGATCCAGCAGCACCTCTGGCAGATACTTGCCATCCGCGCTGCGCAGCGCCCCGGAGGCGCCCTTGGTGGCCACCAACCGCAACCGGATTGCGCCAACCCCCGGCGCGTCGGTTTCGCTGGTCTCCAGCACCTCTGACCACGCCCGAACGGTATCGCCTGCAAAGCACGGATTCACATGCGCGCCCGCGTTCAACGCCACAAGCATCTGCGCATTGGCCAGCCCGTTGAACGACAGCGCCCGCGCCAGCGAAATCACATGGCCGCCGTAAATCAGCCGCCGCCCATCCGGGCGCTGGGTGGCATCGAAATGCACCTTGGCGGTGTTTTGCCACAGCCGCGTGGCCAGCATATGCTCGGCCTCTTCCACCGTCACGCCGTCAACATGGTCAATCACCTCGCCCACCGCATAATCGCGCATCCGGTGCGGCTCACCAGCCAGCGCGAAATCATAGCGGCTGAAATCCAGCGGTTTGGGGATATGCAGGGCCTTTGGCACCACCACAGCGGCCAGTTGCGGCACCACTGCCGCCGGGGCCACAGCGGAAAAATCGCGCTTTCGCACCATCACCCAACGCACATATTCCAGCACCGGCTCTTCATCCTGATCAAGCCCGCGCGTCCTTACCCAAACCACACCCGATTGACGGTTGGAGTTCTCTTTCAACCCGATGACGGTGCTTTCCGAGCGGAGCGTTTCGCCGGGATAAACCGGGCGCAGCCAGCGCCCCTCGGCATAGCCCAGATTGGCAATGGCATTCAGACTGATATCGGGCACGGTCTTGCCAAAGACCGTATGAAACAGGATCAGATCATCCAGCGGCGAGGCGGGCAGGCCACAAGCCCTGGCAAATTTATCCGATGAATACAGCGCCCCGCGCGCCGGATACAGCGCATGATACATCGCGCGCTCGCCGCCGGAAAGGGTGCGCGGCACGGCATGGCTGATCACCTCGCCAAGACTGTAATCCTCGAAAAACCGCCCCGGATTGGTTTTCATCATCGCCTTGCTACTGCTCGCCCAATTTCGTTTCGGCGGTGTAAACCCCCGGCACCTCTTTCACCACGGCCTGCCCGCAACGCATCACGCCGCGCGCGGCGTCAAAGGCATAGGTGGGGCTGCCATGTACCTGCCAGCCCTTGTTCAGCGCCGCCGTAACCTTGTGGCAAAAGGCCGAGGTGTCATCATCTGATAAAAAGCGATAAAGTTTCATGGATCACCCGAATGGATTATAGCCAAGCCAGATATGGACATAGCCGATCACGCCAAACAGAAGCACCGACAGCGCGATATAGAGCACATCATTCACCACCGGCCCCGCGCCTGGGCGCTGCCAGGCAGGCTCCATCTTGTTGATCAGGATCAGATCGACCACCGCCCAGGCGAGCAGACCGCCAAACAGGATCACCGAAGCCAGATCGCCATTCACCAGCAAATGCGCCAGCGCCCAGACCTTGACCGCCCCCAGCATCGGATGCCGCATCTTGGTCCTCAACACCCCGCGCGACATGCCCAGATTGAGCAAGATCACCGCAATCAGCATCAGCAGGTTATTGATATGGCGCAAGAATGCCG
This sequence comes from Cypionkella sp., assembly GCA_018063485.1. Lineage (GTDB taxonomy): Bacteria > Pseudomonadota > Alphaproteobacteria > Rhodobacterales > Rhodobacteraceae > CBDUEF01. The sequence goes on along the minus strand of JAGPBG010000112.1, from coordinate 3,108 downwards.
GCGGCTGCCACAGTTGGACAGTATCGGCACTGCGATAGCCGTAGATCATCAAAGCCAGGGCAGCAAGGGCCAAAACCGTGGCCACCAGCTTGCCGCGGCTATCGCCAAGCCCGGCACGAAACCGGGGCGTGACCCGTTTCATCAGATGCGAATAGGCCCAAAGCGCGACTCCGGCCGTCAGTATCAGCATATCAAACCCCCATGGCGGCGATGGCGCTGGCTTTGGCCAGCATCGCCCGCGCCGTCACGATATGCAGATTTTCCACGATCTTGCCATCCACAACTGCGACACCCTGCCCCGCCGCCTGCGCCGCCTCAAAGGCAGCAATCTGACGTCGGGCCAGATCAAGTTCGGCCTCTTGCGGCGCAAAAACCGCATTGGCAATCGCCAGTTGCGCCGGATGGATCAGGGTCTTGCCGTCAAAACCCATATCGCGACCCTGCTCGCATTCAGCGCGCAGGCCCGCCTCATCCTTGAAGGCATTGTAAACCCCGTCAACGATCACCCGCCCAAAGGTGCGCGCTGCCAACAGGCACAGACCAAGCCCCACCTGCATCGGCAACCGATCCGCCCGCGCCCGTGAGCCCAGTTCCCTGGCCAGATCATTGGTGCCCATCACCATGCCTTGCAACCGCGGATGTGCCGCAATCGCAGCGGCATTCAATATACCCGGCGCGGTTTCCATCATCGCCCACAACGGCTTGATGCCCGGCACCTCCAGCTCGGCCGCCGAATTCACCTTGGGAAGCAAAATCGCATCCACCCCGGCATGATCGGCAAAAGCCGCAAGATCAGCAGCACCCCAAGCCGTATCCGGCCCATTCACCCGCACCAAGCGCACCCGCGCCCCGAAATCCACAGTGTGCAGCACCCGCACCAAGATCTCACGCGCGCGGTTTTTTTCGTCGGGTGCCACCGCATCTTCCAGATCAAACATGATCCCATCAGCGGCGAGATTGCGCGCATTGCCCAAAGCCCGCTCATTGGACGCGGGAGTATACAGCATTGAGCGATAAGGGCGTGCGGTCACGATTCTCTCCAAGCAATATTCTTACGCAAACAAGCCCCATTGCAACAGATTCAGCAAGCAGGAATTTGCCGCAACGCAGCATTGGCCGCTTTCATTGCCGATCACCTTTCACTGACAACCAAGCGGTTTTCATCCTCACCCTGATTTGCCGCAGCGCGGCGGGCTTGCGCCCTCCCCCCATTTGGGCTTACCAAAGCCGCATCATTTTCAAACCTGAGGGGATTACCCATGGCTCGACCCAAAATCGCACTTATCGGCGCAGGCCAGATCGGTGGCACGCTGGCCCATCTGGCGGCCATCAAGGAACTTGGCGACGTGATCCTGTTCGACATCGCCGAAGGCACCCCGCAGGGCAAGGCGCTCGATATCGCGCAATCAGGCCCGTCTGAAGGGTTCGACGCCAAGATGAAAGGCGCCAATTCCTACGCCGAGATCGCAGGTGCCGATGTCTGCATCGTCACCGCAGGTGTGCCGCGCAAACCCGGCATGTCGCGTGACGATCTGTTGGGCATCAACCTCAAGGTGATGAAAGCGGTCGGTGAAGGTCTGAAAGAGCATTGCCCGAACGCCTTTGTGATCTGTATCACCAACCCGCTGGACGCGATGGTCTGGGCGCTGCGCGAGTTTTCCGGCCTGCCGCATCACATGGTTGTCGGCATGGCCGGCGTGCTGGATTCGGCCCGCTTCCGCCACTTCCTGTCGCTTGAATTAAACGTCTCGATGCGCGATGTGACCGCTTTCGTTCTGGGCGGCCACGGCGATACCATGGTGCCGCTGGCCCGCTACTCCACCGTGGGCGGCATCCCCTTGCCCGATCTGGTGGCAATGGGCTGGACCACCCAGGCCAAACTTGACGCCATCATCCAGCGCACCCGTGACGGCGGCGCGGAAATCGTGGGTCTGTTGAAAACCGGTTCCGCCTTTTACGCCCCGGCGACCTCTGCCATCGAGATGGCCGAGGCCTACCTCAAGGATCAAAAGCGCCTGTTGCCCTGTGCGGCCTTTGTGAAAGGCGCGTTGGGCCTTGATGGCATCTATGTCGGCGTTCCCACGATTCTGGGCGCAGGCGGCGTCGAGCGCGTGGTCGACATCAAGATGACTGCCGATGAAAATGCGATGTTCCAGAAATCGGTCGATGCCGTCAAAGGCCTGGTCGATGCCTGCAAGGCCATTGATCCGTCGCTGAAGTAATCTTTCCCACACCCCAGAAAGGGCGCCCCTGCGGCGCCCTTCTTCATTGGTCTTTGGCTATTTCCAGAAAAACAACAGTGTCATCACCGCCCCCACCGCGATCACAAATCCCCGCAGCAGCCCGATCCGCTTGATTTTGCGGCTTTGGCTCGCCCCGATATAGCCGCCAGCGGTCGAGGCAACCGCCATGATCAACGCCGGTTTCCATGCAATCAGCCCCGCCGCGATAAACGTGGCCGCCGAGATCAGCGACAGAATCGCCGACAGCACATTCTTGAGCCCGTTCATCCCATGCAGATCAACATAGCCAAGCAGCCCGAATGTCGCCAAAAGCATGATCCCCAGACCGCCGTTGAAATAACCGCCGTAAACCGACACCGCAAAAATCGCCGCCGCCGCGACCAGCGGCCCGGCCATCCCCATGCCGCGCGCCCGTGCGAGCGTCAAAACCCGCGGGCCCAGCGCAAACAGCAGCGTCGCCACCAAAAGCAACCACGGCACCACCCCCGAAAACACGCGGCTTGGCGTCACCAACAGCAACACCGCCCCCACCACGGCCCCCAAAGCCGCCACCGCGATGATTGCGCGCAGGCCCAGGCTTCCCTCTGGTCGAAGATCCCGCCGAAACGCCCAGGCCGAACTCACATATCCCGGCAGCGCCGTCAGAGTCGCCGTCGCATTGGCCGAAATCACCGGCACCCCCAGATAGACCAACGCCGGAAAGGTCACAAACGTGCCGCCACCCGCCACCGCGTTCAGCATCCCAGCGGCAAATCCCGCCACGACCATCAAGACATAATCCAGCACCCGCGCACTCCTTTTTGGCCTTGCCTGTCGCACAAGCCAACACTGCCAGGAAAGACGGTCCGACACGGAATTGCAAGTC
>JAGPBG010000111.1 GCA_018063485.1 Cypionkella sp. | reverse complement strand
GGTATCACCGGTCTGGATGGGGGTGGCTCTGGCCTATATGACGGTTTTGGTGCTGACGATGGACCTTTTGGCCGCACTGTTTCGTGGCGATGCGGCAGAGGGGGCGGAATTTCCGGGTGGCAATGCACTTCTGGTGGTGATCGGTGTCACCGCGCTGCTGGCACTCCCGGTTGCGGCGCATGTTTTGACCGGAGATCTGGGCTGGGGCTGGCGGATTGCGGGGTTTCTGGCGCTGGGCTTTTGGCTGGGGCAGGTGGCGGTGCCTGCGGCGCATGAGTTGATCCACCGTCGGGGGCGCGGGCTGTTCTGGCTTGGGGCGGCGGTTTATACGGCGCTGTTGTTCGGGCATCACACCTCGGCGCACCGCCTGGTGCATCACCGTTTTGCCGCAACGCGCGGTGATCCCAATTCCGCGCGACCGGAGGAAGGCTATTACCGCTTTGCGCTACGGGCCTGGGTGGGGAGTTTTTGGCATGGCTTGCAGATGGAGACCGAGCGGCGGCAGGTTGTGGAGAGGCGAGTCAGGGGCCTGCATCCTTATGTGATTTATTGCGGTGGCGCGGTGCTGGCGCTGACGCTGGCCTATGCGATTGCAGGATGGGGCGGGGTGTTGGTTTGGGGCGGCCTGTCGCTGCATGCTGTCAGCCAATTGCTGCTGTCGGATTATGTGCAGCATTATGGGCTGGCGCGCAGCATCACTGTGGCGGGCAAGCCCGAGCCGATGGCATTGCGCCATAGTTGGAATGCACCGCATTGGTTTTCCTCGGCCTTGATGTTGAACGCGCCGCGCCATTCGGATCACCATGCCCATCCTGCCCGCCCCTACCCCGCACTGCGCCTGCCGGGGCCTGATGTGGCACCGCAATTGCCCTGGCCCTTGCCACTGGCCTGCACGATCGCGCTGTTTCCACCGGTTTGGAAACGCGCAATCCGGCCCTATCTGGAGCCTTGGCAGGTCAAAGCCTGAAAGGAAATTTGATGCGTCTGGTTCATGCCCTGATATTTGCGCTGATGCTGCCCGCCCTACCCGGTACTGCGGCCCCGGAAACACCACTTACGGCACAGCAATTTGAGGCTTATGTCACCGGCAAGACCCTGACCTACGCCAAGAATGGCAAGGTTTGGGGCACCGAGCAATATCTGGCCGATCGCAAGGTGCGTTGGGCGTTTTCGGGCGAGGAATGTCGCGAAGGCTATTGGTTCGAAGAGGCCACGGATCAGATTTGCTTTGTTTACGACGACGATGGTATTTTGCAATGCTGGCAGTTCTATCAGGGCAGAAATGGGGGCTTGCGGGCGCGATATGTCAATGATCCGGCAGGCGATTACCTGTCTGAGGTTGCGCAAAGCCCCGAACCTTTGGGCTGTCTGGGCCCGCAGGTGGGGGTTTAGATCAGAACAGGCTGCCTTGATCTATTGCTTTGGGTTTCGAGATTTCAGCTTTGGGTTTTTTCGCTGGCCCAAGGGCGAGTTTGCCGTCGAAAAACTCGATTTCAAGCGCGGTTGCCGCTTCGGCTGCGGCTTTGCCGGTGACGACATGGCCGTCGCCTCGCACAACGGCAAAGCCGCGCTTGAGGGTTTCAGCATGGCCAAGCGTGGTGCGGGTGCGGTCCAGCGCGTCAAGACGTTGGGCCAGGGCGGCAAAGCGTTGGGCGGGGGCAGCCTCAAGGCGGGCCGACAAGGTGGCAAGTTTTTCGCGCCCCTTTTTCAGATCGCGGGCGGCATCGGTGGAAAGGCGCACAAGGGCCGGGGCGAGGCGTGAGGCCCATTTGTCGGCTGCGGCATGGGCGCGTTCGAGTTTGCGGTCGATCTGCGCATTCAACTGGCGCGTGGTGGCGGTCAGCCGGTCGGCCTTGCTGCGGGAAAGTGCGCGCAGGGTGTCGGGACGCAGGCGCCCTGCGATGCGTTCGAATTGCGCGCGTTTCCTTGAGGCGGCGAGTGTGAGCGCCGCACCCAGCCGATCCGATTGCGCATCAAGCCGCTGGGTGGCACTGGCGGTAAGGGTTTCGGGACGCGGCAAGGCGCGGGCCAGATCGCGCAGGCGTTGGCCGCGCTGGGCGATGCCGGTGGCAAGGCCTCGGGACAGGCGGGCAGCAAGCGCGTCGGTGGTGGCGATCAGATCAAGCCGCACGGGAACGGCCAATTCGGCGGCGGCGGTGGGTGTGGGCGCGCGCAGATCGGCGGCATGGTCGATCAGAGTGGTGTCGGTTTCATGGCCCACTGCCGAGATCAACGGGATACGGCTTTCGGCGGCGGCACGGACCACGATTTCCTCGTTGAAACCCCAAAGGTCTTCGAGGCTGCCACCGCCGCGCGCGACAATGATCAGATCAGGGCGCGGGATCGGACCACCGGGCACGATGGCGTTGAAACCCTTGATCGCTGCGGCGACCTCGGGGGCGCAGGACTGGCCTTGGACAGGGACGGGCCACAACAGAACATGGCGGGGGAAGCGGTCGGCCAGGCGGTGCAGAATGTCGCGGATCACTGCCCCCGAGGGCGAGGTGATCACGCCGATCACTTGCGGCAGATAAGGAATCGGCTTTTTGCGGGCGGGATCAAACAGGCCTTCGGCCTGCAAGGCGGCGCGACGTTTTTCCAGCATCGCCATCAGCGCGCCCGCCCCTGCCGGGGCCACGTCTTCAACGATCAACTGATATTTCGACTGGCCCGGAAAAGTGGTCATCCGCCCCGTGGCCACGACTTCCATTCCCTCTTCGGGGCGGACCTGCATCTTGGCGACCTGGCCCTTCCAGGACACCGCATCAAGGCTGGAGCGATCATCCTTCAGCGCGAAATACAAATGCCCCGAGGCCGGACGGCTGACCCGCCCCACCTCGCCGCGCACACGCACAAGGCCGAACTCGCCCTCGATCACCTTTTTCACCGCGCCCGACAGTTCGGATACGGTAAATTCAGGGGAGTTGGAGGCGGCCCCGTTTTTGGGCGCCCCGCCGTCGTCGAAAAGATCACTCATGCGCAGGCCTTATGCAGGGGATCAGCCATCCATCTCTTCGCCTTCGCCATAGATCCATTTGGCCATATCGCCAGATACAATGGCGGCAACAAAGGCGGTTGCCCCTGCGGCGGTGGTGATATCGATTGTTGGGCCTTCGTAGCCGTTGGCGAACACGGTTTGCGCCGTCATTTGCAAGGCAAGGGTGACGTCATCCGAGGGGGTGGCATCAAGTGGGCCGTCATACAGGCCTCCGGTCTGCATTTCCGCAAGAACAGTCTGGCGCTGCTCGGCGGCAAGGGCTGCGAAAGCGTCGGCCAGCGGGCTGGACGCCGCCATGAGGCCGGTGGGGATCAGCAAAGCAGCGATGAACGACAGGAACGTGCGGCGGAGCATTGGGTACCTTTGGGGTTAAGGATGTTGGGACCAGCATAGGCAGGTGTATCGAGGAAATGAAGCCCCCGCCCCTTGTCTGGCGCAGGTCAAATCTTTAGGGAAAGGGGACATGGCAAGGGGCGCGAGATGAACATTCTGATCCTGGGCAGTGGCGGGCGCGAACATGCGTTGGCTTGGGCGGTCAAGCAAAACCCCAAGACCGACCGGCTGATCGTGGCACCGGGCAATGCCGGGATCGCGATGCTGGCCGAATGTGCCGATCTTGATATTCTGGACGGCGCGGCAGTGGTGGCATTTTGCGAAGCGCAGGCGATTGATTTTGTGATCGTCGGTCCAGAAGCGCCTTTGGCGGCCGGCGTGGCAGATGCAACGCGGGCGGCGGGGGTGTTGACCTTTGGGCCATCGGCAGCAGCGGCGCGGCTGGAGGCGTCAAAGGCCTTTACCAAGGAAATTTGCGATGCTTGCGGCGCACCGACGGCGGCTTACGCGCGGTTCACCGAAAGTGGAGCTGCCAAAGACCATATCCGGCGCATGGGGGCACCGATTGTGGTCAAGGCCGACGGGTTGGCGGCGGGCAAGGGTGTGATCGTCGCGATGGATGAGGCCGAAGCACTTGCGGCGGTCGAGGATATGTTTGGTGGCGCTTTCGGGGCTGCCGGGGCCGAAGTGGTGATTGAAGAGTTCATGATCGGCGAAGAGGCCAGTTTCTTTGTGCTGACCGATGGCATCAACGCCCTGCCGATAGGTACGGCACAAGATCACAAGCGGGTGGGCGATGGCGATACCGGGCCGAATACCGGGGGCATGGGGGCCTATTCCCCCGCGCCCTGCCTGAGCGATGCGATTGCCGAACGCGCCATGGCGGAAATCATCCGCCCCACGATTGCCGAGATGGCGCGGCGCGGCACGCCCTATCAGGGCGTTCTGTTTGCGGGCCTCATGATCCAGAACGGGCAAGCGCGGCTGGTTGAATTCAACGCGCGCTTTGGTGATCCGGAAACCCAGGTGCTGATGATGCGGCTGGGCGCGCAGGCGCTGGATCTGATGCTGGCTTGCGCCGAGGGGCGCTTGGACAAGGCGCGGGTGAATTGGGCCGAAGATCACGCCATTACGGTGGTGATGGCGGCCAAGGGCTATCCGGGCGATTATGCCAAGGGATCGGTGATCAAGGGGCTGGCGCAACTGCCCGAGGACAGCACGCATATGGTGTTTCATGCCGGAACCGCGCTGCGCGATCACCAGATCACCGCGAATGGCGGACGGGTGCTGAACATCAGCGCGCGCGGCGACAGCCTGTCTGAGGCGCGCGCGCGCGCCTATGCAATGGTTGCGGGCGTCGATTGGCCCGAAGGCTTTTGCCGGTCAGATATCGGCTGGCGCGCGCTTTAGACCGCGCCGGCCCTGCCGATATGGCGCGCGGCAACCCATGCAATCGCAATCCAAACGGCGGTGCGCAGGATCATCGCGCCGACGGTGCGCATCTCATAAGCGCCGCCTTGCAGCACATGCACCCCAAAGGCCAGCAAGACAAAAGCGGTGGCCGCAAGGATGGCATAGGACAGCCAGACAGCCCAATTCTTGCGCAAAAACAGGCCGATGCCCGCCAGGACATAGGCGAATCCGGCCAGAAAGTTGAACCACAGCACGAAGGGCACGGCGTTGCCTACCGCCGCGCGCGCCTCGGCGCTGCCGAACAGGGCGCGGCCACCGGACAGAATGGTGAGTGCGCCGAAAAGGATGGCGACTGCGGCGGCAATCAGCACAGCGGTTTTGTTGGGTTTGGTCATTTCGGTTTTCCTCCTTCAGTTGCCTCGTCAAGCCGCCCATCACGCAAATGGAACAGCTTGTCGAAACGGTCATAGATTTTCTCGTCATGGGTGACGGCGATGATGCAGGCGTCTTGCTCGGCGGCCAGCTTGCGCATCAGGTCCATCACGATCCCGGCGCGTTTGCTGTCCAACGCCGCCGTGGGTTCATCGGCAAGAATGATGCGCGGACTGTTGGCAAGCGCGCGGGCGATGGCGACGCGTTGGGCCTCGCCACCTGATAGGAGCGCAGGCATGGCATCCTTGCGATGGCCAACCTCCAGATAATCGAGGAGTTCAAGCGCCCGGCTGCGCGCCTCGGCGGCCGATTTCCCGGCCAGTTGCAACACCAGCGCGACGTTATCCTTTGCGTCCAGAAACGGCAGCAGGTTATGGAACTGAAAGATGAAACCGATCTTGTCCAACCGCAGGCGGCGCAGATCCTTGCGCAGCCAGCGGTTGTCATAGACCACCTCATCATCCAGCGTCACCCGGCCTTCGGTGGGATCAATGATGCAGCCGATGATGTTCAAGAGCGTGGTTTTGCCAGACCCCGAAGGGCCAAGCAGCGCCACCACTTCGCCCGCGCGCACCGACAGATCAACCGCGCGCAGGGCATCAACCCGGGTATCGCCCTCGCCGTAATGTTTGCTCACGCCCTGGATATCGACGACCAGTTTTCGGGTCATCGCCTAGCCTCCGATTGCCGTGGCGGGATCAACCTTGAGCGCTGCGCGCACCCCAAGGCCGGACGCCGCAATGCATACCACCATGATGATCGCACCAAGGGCTGCGGCGTTGAGCGGTTCCAAAAGCACCCGGCGCGGGAAGAAATCCTTGATCAACAGGATGATCACAAGGCCAAAGCTCCAGCCGACCACGCCCAGCGCCAAAGATTGCTGCACGATCAGCCCGATGATGGTGCGGTCTGGGGCACCAATCAGTTTCAGGGTGGCGATCTGTTTCAGCTTTTCCATTGTCATCGTGTAGATGATCAGCGCGATGACCACCGCAGAGACGGTCAGCAGAATGCCCAGAAACAGGCCGATCTGGCGGCGGGCGCGGTCCACCACCGATTGGATCAGGATTTGCTCCTGATCAGCCTGCGTCAGGGCCGACAGATGTTTCCATTGGCGCACGGTTTGTGCGACGGAGTCTGGATCGGCCCCCGGATCGAGCCGGGCGATGACGGCGGCAACGGTGGCTTGCGCCGCTTGCGCCCCGGCACCACGCGCGATTTGCACGCGCTGCGCCGGGGGGGCGAGTTGGGTTTGCAAGGTTTGCGCATCCGATAGCGTCAGGAAAATCGCCGGATCGCCACCCGAGTTCATGGTGTCCTTGACCAACCCTACGACCTTGAACGGATCGCGACCAAGCCGGATCACATCGCCAACGGTCAGGCCCGATTTGGCATCGGCGACCAGTTCGAAATGACTTTGCTCGATCCCGCGCCCCAAGGTGATGGTTTGCGGGCCGCCGGGATGGCCGGGAAGATAGCCAATGGCGTAAAGCCGCAGGGTTTTGCCGGCAAAGGGGGCCTCGACCGTTTGATAGGTGATGCTGCCGGCATCAGCCACGCCATGCAGGCGCGCCACCGCGTCGCGGGTGTCGCCGGGGATTTTTGACGCCTCGGCAAATGGGCCTTGAGTGCCGGATTCTACCACCCATAGATCGACCTGTGGGGCTTTGACAATGTTCAGCGCATCCGAGACCAGCCCGTTATAGATGCCAATCATCGCCAGAACCACGGCCATCAACAGGCTGAGGCCTAGACAGGTCAGCACAAAGCGAAAGAGGTTGTGGCGCACATCGCGGTAGGCAAGGTTCATGGCGCGCTCCCCG
>JAGPBG010000110.1 GCA_018063485.1 Cypionkella sp. | reverse complement strand
CTCCTGTAGAGCCTGTCTTTTGGGTGATGCTTGCGATCCGGCTGTCTTTTTCGACAACATCCCCGATGCGAAGTTCCCCATTGAAGGCAACCTCGCCCCCGGCCCACATTCGTCTGGTCAAAGGCAAATCCGGCAGAAATTGCCCAAGCCGAGAGTGGCCGTCACGGCCCAGTTGTTCGGTTGGCAGCGTCTCGGGGGCCAAGGCCCAGAACAGACCCGGTGGCACTGGATCGGGGGCGACAAGTTCGGGCAGTGTCGCGCGGAATTGCTCGACAAGCCGGTCTGACACGGTGTCGCTGCGACAGATGCCGCGCCCGATCCAATCCTGATAACCGCTCATCTGCCTCACCTTTTCAAGCTAAAGACCATACTGGATCGACCAACCCTATCGGATAGGCAAGTCCAACCCCAAGGGCGGTTGGATCACATGTTTCCGGTCAAAGTCCAGCCAGGTATGATTGACGCCAGACCCACGACATTGGCCCAATCGGAATCGGCAAAGAACGTGGCCTCGAAGTTAACGCCGACTTGGCAGAATTTCCGTCTGCAATGCCGCCCTTGGCGACAAAAAGGTGACCGCATCGCCCAACAAAGCGCCCAAGCCGATCCGAAAGCGGGGCCACAAATGGAACAGCCAGCTACACAACTGGCTGGCTGTTCTTTGAGCGCCCGCGCTGGGTGCTACTCGGCGAAGCCGATGTTTTCCATATGCAGGCTGAGGGTTGGGGTGATCGCGGAACCACTGACGTTCTTGTTCATCAGATAGTTCAACGTCTCATAATGCGTGAAGATCAGCGGTGCGTCAGTGCTGATGGCAGCGCGGATCTGCTTATAGAGTTCCATCCGGGCTGCATCGTCTGCACTGGCCGCCGCTTGGTCTATCAGCGCGTCAACTGCTGGGTTGGTATAGCCCGATGTGTTGATCGGCCCCCCCGATCTCAGCACCAGCGAATAGAACGTATCAGGGTCGATGGTGCGTTCCTGATAGGCACTGGTGATCTGGAAATTGCCAGAAACAAAAGCGTCATACCAGACCGAGACATCGACCGCCTTGATCGTCATATCCACGCCGATCTGCTTGAGCTGTTCACGCACGACTTGCCCGGTCTTGAGCAATTCGGGGTATTGCGACAGGCCAAGGTATTCGATGCTCAACCCATCTGGATAGCCCGCATCTGCCAGCAATTGCTTTGCCGCTGCAATGTCGGGGGTCGCGCCGAACACGCCTGACGCATCATACCAGGCCGAGCCGGTGGGAACTTCGGCAAGGCCCAACTCACCGGTGCCCATATAGGCCACGTTGCGGATATCGTCCCGGTTAATCGCCAAGGCAATGGCTTGGCGCACGTTCACATTGTCAAACGGCGGAACCCGGGTGTTCAGCGTCAGGAAATCCGGGATGCCGGCAATCGGGCTGGTGAGATAGGTGAAACGCTCATCCGTGGCCAGACTGGCCACCTGTTGCAGCGGAACCGCGTCCATCCAATCCAGCTCGCCCGCCGACAAGGCGTCGATGCGGCTTTGATCCACCGGCAGGAATTTGAATGTTACCGTATCCAGATGGGGCAGTCCGGCTTTGAAATAGGTCGGGTTCTTTTTGACCGTGATATGGTCGCCCTGCACCCATTCCACAAATTCAAACGGTCCCGTGCCGATGGGGGTGCGGGCCGGATCACCGCTTTCGATGGCAAGCTGGTTCACGATCTCGCCATTGGTCGCAAGGTTGGTCAGGAACGGCCCAAACGGCGATTTGAGATGAAACACCGCCACGGTCGGGTCACTGGCATCGACCGAGGCGATCTGGGCGTATAGTCCTGCATAGGCGCTGGCGGTCTTGGGGTCCAGGATACGCTCGAACGTGTATTTGACATCGGCCGAGGTGAATGCTTCGCCGTTGTGGAAGGTGGCGTTCGGGACCAGTTTGAACGTCCAGGTCGTGGGATCGGTCTGGGTCCATGCGGTTGCCAGGTCGGGCACGAACTGACCTGCGGCATCAATGTCAATCAGCTTGCTGAAGATGCCTTCATAAACCTGCGCTCCGGTGTAGATCGTCGAGGTTGCCGGGTCCAGCACGTCAGGCTCTCCGGTCAGGGCGGCGCGTAAATCACCGCCGTCCTTGATGGTCTGTGCCGAGGCGACAGCGGAAAAACTGGCAAGGATCAGCGAAAATGCGGTTGCGGCAACGGCTTTGGAAAGCCGCATCGCCCGGTGTGGGCGCAAGTGGCCAGGCTCTCTAATCGGCATGTGAGTGCTTCCTTTGTTTGAGGTTATCAAGAGACAGAGCGGACGAAATCCAGAAAGGCGGTGTTGAACGGATCGGGGGTTTCCCACAGGCAGGCATGGCCGCCGGGGACGGTTTTCCATTTTGCGCCGGGAATGGCCTGTTGCAGCAGCTTGGACAGGCGCACGGGAATGAGAATGTCTTCCTCACCCGCCAGCACCAGCGTTGGAACCGAGAGCTTGGCCAAACGGGCGGTGGCATCATGGCCTTGAATGACGGCCAATTGCGCCATGTAAGCCTCATAAGACATCGGCAGGGCGGCCATTGCGGCGGCAAACTCGGCCACATCATCAGGGCGGTCGGCAAAGAACGGGCCGGTAAAGGCCCAAAGTGTCACATCACGCATCACGAAGGGAACGCCAAGACCCTTGGCGAGATCAGCCCACATCGCAAACATGTTCTGACAAAACGCATCGGCCTTGCCATAGGTGCAGGCAAGGGTCAGCGATTTCAGATCGCTGCCATAGGCAATCGCATATTCCTCGGCGATCATCCCGCCCATGGAGACGCCCATCAGGTGGAAATCGCGGATCCCCAGCAGGTCCACCAGGGCTTTGGCATCATCTGCCAGCATCCGGGAAGAATAGGGTCCGGCGGGTGCGTCGGTTTTGCCGATGCCGCGGTTGTCAAAGCGCAGGACGCGGTAACCGGCATCGACCAGCGCCGGAACCTGATAGCCCCAGGATTCCAGATCATCCGCAAGGCCGTTGATAAGCACAATCGTACCGCGACCGGCTTCGGGGCCGTCGATCTGATAGTTGATATTGATTCCGTTAACTTGGGCTTTCGGCATGTGAGGCTCCTTGGGTTGAGGCCTGCGCAGCAGCGGGATTGGCTGCCAGCAGAGTGCGGGTGTAAAGGTGTTGTGGATGACGCATGACCTGTTCGGTCGTGCCGATCTCGACCAATGCGCCGTGCAGCATGACCGCAACATCGTCACTGACATGTTCAACCACCCCAAGATCATGGGTGATGAAGATGCAGGCGACCCCAAGATCCTGTTGCAGGTCGTGGAACAGATTCAGGATCTGCGCCTGAACGCTCATATCCAGCGCGCTGACCGGCTCGTCTGCGATGATCAGCTCTGGTTCACTGGCAAGGGCGGCTGCAATCGCCACCCGCTGACGCTGCCCGCCGGAAAGCGCGGTTGGCAACCGCCCCGCCAATGCAGGGTTCAGGCCCACGCGGTCAAACAGGTCAAGCACGCGGCGGTCGCGCTGGGCGGGGGTGCCGATGCGAAAGCAATCGAGCGATTCACGCACCGACCGACCCACGGCCCAACGCGGGTCAAGACTGCCATAGGGGTCTTGAAACACCGGCTGCACACGCCGACGAAAGTTCGACAAAGCCTGACCCGACAGCCCTTGAACCGGCATATCATCAAAGATCACCTGGCCGCTGTCTGTCTTGGTCATGCCCAGAATGCACCGGCCCAGCGTACTTTTGCCGCTGCCGGACTCACCTACCAGGCCCAAAGTCTTGCCCCGCTGCACAGTGAAGGAAATATCGTCCAGCGCGACAAGTTTCCGGCGGTGCCAGGGCGGGCCACCGATTGCAAAGCTCTTGCCCAGACCCTCTACCCGCAACAAATCAGCCATGGGGTGTCTCCGCATCTGGGGTTTTCAGTTGCGCGCGCAAGACTTCTGCGTCGCGCAGACTCTCGACACTCCATTCTGCCGGGATAACCGGAAGGCGGCTGCCGCGGGGCGCACCGGCGGGGTTTGCCGCCAGCAATGCGCGGGTATAGGGATGCGTCGGCCGTGTGAAAAGATCGCCGGTGGCGGCGACCTCCAGCAGCTTGCCGCCATACATCACCCCAACCCGATCACAGACCTGCGCCACTACGCCAAGATCATGGGTGATCAACAGCACCGTTGTGCCATGGTCGCGGCGCAGCGTGTTGATCAGGGCCAGAACCTGTGCCTGAATGGTGACATCCAGCGCCGTTGTCGGCTCATCCGCTATCAGCAGTTGGGGATTGTTGGCCAAGGCCGCGGCGATGACGATGCGTTGACGCATACCGCCGGAAAAGCGATGCGGAACTTCGTTATAGCGCGCTGCTGCATTGGGAATGCCGACTTCGAGCATCAAGGCAATGGCACGTGCCTTTGCCGCCGCCTTTGACACTGTGGAATGGGCCAAAATCGTCTCGGCGATCTGATCCCCGACCGACCAGGTTGGGTCAAGACTGGCAGAGGCGTCTTGAAAGATCATCGAAACTTCACTGCCGCGCATGGCACGCAGCGCGCGGTCATCCATACCCACCACCTCGCGGCCATTGACGCGGATGCTGCCATTGATTGCCGCTGTTTGCGGCAGCAACCCCATCACGGCATTTGCCAAGGTGCTTTTGCCGCTGCCGCTTTCGCCAACGATGCCAAGAATTTCGCCGCGCTGCACCTCAAGCGATACGCCATCAACGGCGGGCCGCAGCGGCGTGGCGTTGAGGGCGCCAAAGCGCACGCCCACCTCGGAAAAGCTCAACACGGCGGTCATTCGGCTACGCCTCGCGGATCAAACGCCTGTCGTAAACCCTCGCCCAGCAGGGTGAAGGCCAGCACGGCCACCACAATCGCCAGCCCCGGAAAAATCTCGACCCAAGGCGCCTGTATCAGCACATCGCGGCCATCAGACAACATGCCGCCCAGCGAGGGAGTCGGCGGTTGGGTGCCCAGCCCCAGAAAACTCAACCCCGCCTCAAGTTGCATCGCAAAGGCGCTGAGGACCGAGGCCTGCACGATCACCGGGCCAAGCGCATTGGGGGCAACATGGCCGATCAACACCCGCAAATGGCTGGCCCCGCGCGCCCGCGCCCCGGCGATATAGTCATTTCGTGTCACAACCAGCGTGCTGGTGCGCATCACCCGCGCCAGAATGGGAAGATAGATCACCGCAATTGCCAGCGCGGCAACGGCGCTGCCCGGCCCAAGAATGGCAATAAGGGTAATCGCCAGCAGCATCGCAGGCAAAACCAGGATCATGTCAAGCGAGCGCGAGATGGCGGTATCCACCCAGCGGCCAAAGTACCCGGCAAGCAGCCCCAGTGGTACGGCGATCACCGTAGACACTGCAACTGCCGAAATGGAGACCAGCAGGCTGATGCGAAGGCCGTATATGACGCGGCTCAATACGTCGCGCCCCAACACGTCGGAACCAAAGGGGTGCGCCAGACTCGGCGCACCCATCACACCCATCACGTCCATCGCTTCGGGGTCATGCGGCGCAATGATTGGTGCGGCAACGGCAATCAGCGCCAGCACCGCCAGTATTCCCGCGCCTGCAAGGGTGAATTTGTTTGGCATAGCGAATGAACGGCGGCTGTTTGCAACGCTCGGAGTCATGTGGCGGCTCCATCTGCGACACGCGGGTCAAGCCAGCCGACGATCAGATCGGTGATCAGCGAGACAAGGATGAAGATCGTGGCGATGGCCAGCACCCCAACCTGAACGGTGGGGTAATTGCGCTGATTGATGCCCGTCACCACCAAACGACCGACACCGGGCAGGGCAAACAGGGTTTCGACGATGATCGCGCCGCCCAACAAGACCCCGACCTGAATTCCGATCACGGTTACAATCGACGGGCCGGCATTGCGCAGCACATGGCCAAAGATGATACGGCGCGGGTGAATGCCTTTGGCCCGCAGAAACGTGACGAAGGGGCGGTCCATCACACCTGCCACCGCACTTCGGGTGGTGCGCAAGATATAGGCGGCCTCGCCGATTGCCAGTGTCAGAACCGGCAGCGTCATGTACCGCAGATTGCCCAGCGGGTCTTTGCTGAACGGCACATAGCCCGATGGCGGCAAGACCATCAAGACGCCTGTGAACAGCAAGACCAGCATGATGCCCAACCAGAAATCGGGAATGCTGATGCCGAAGACCACAAAGCCTTCGGTCAGGCGTTTGATCCAGCGCCCTCCCGTCGCCGCCCAAACCCCCAGCGGCACGCCAACGGCAACCGCCAGCAGCATAGACAGGCCGGTCAGCTCAAACGTCACCGGCAAACGTTGCGCCAGCAGTTCGGCCAGCGGCGCATGGCTGACAATATCCGTTCCCAGATCGCCATGCAGCAACCGGCTCAGCCATGTGCCATATTGAACAAACAGGCTTTGGTCCAAGCCAAGCTGGTGGCGAAGTTCGATCACATTGGCATCGGTGGCGCGAAAGCCCAGCATCGTGCGCACCGGATC
The DNA here is from genome assembly GCA_018063485.1 of Cypionkella sp. GTDB lineage: Bacteria > Pseudomonadota > Alphaproteobacteria > Rhodobacterales > Rhodobacteraceae > CBDUEF01. The sequence goes on along the minus strand of JAGPBG010000110.1, from coordinate 614 downwards.
GCCCGGCACCAGCCGGATGATCAGGAAAACGACCATGCTCATCACCAGCAGCGTTGGAATGGTCAGCAGCAACCGCCTGACAACAAACCAGAATTGACCACTCATGGCCGCAACTCCGCTGGGGCCGGGTCTTCATGCTCGGCGCGCTGTGCCAAGGCCCGGATCAATGTTTCCGACAGGGCGAAATTTCGCCCCGCGATATCTGCCGCATCATCAGCCCTCGCCTCTGCCACTGCGCTGACAAGCTCTTGGTGCTGCAAGATCGCGGTCTGGCGCACCTCTTCGGTATAGGGTTCTGCCCCCAGGTTAAGGCTGATCTTGGCGCGAAGATCGACGGATATCGTCACCAGAATCGGATTTTGAGTTGCCTCGGCAATGGCCAGATGCAACGCGGCATCGGCGCGCCGCGAGGCTTCATGGTCCGGGGCGATCAAATAGGCCTGAAGGGCAGTGGTGATCGCCTGCATGTCTTGGGGTGTCCGGCGTTGTGCTGCTGTGCGCGCGATCAGCGGCTCCAGCAAGGCGCGGGCGTCAAAAACATGTTCAAAGTCCGACCAATGCGCCACCAGATGTCTGCGCACATGCGCAGCAGAGGTTGGCCCCCAATTTGCCAT
>JAGPBG010000109.1 GCA_018063485.1 Cypionkella sp. | reverse complement strand
GGTAAGGGCGACATCATCGCGCGACAGGCTGCGTACTTCGCGATCAAACAGGGTGATGCGGCCGGCAGAGGGCAAAAGCTCGGCATAGCAGAGTTTCAGGAATGTGGACTTGCCCGCGCCGGACGGTCCGGTCAAAAAGTGGAATGATCCCGGCGCAAGGCGCAAGGTTATGTCGGACAGCAATTCGCCCCCGCCGTAGCTATAGGCGACGTTTTCGAAGGAAATCACCAAATCTGTCCTTTGCCCGGCCCTTTTGCTGCGACAACATTGCCCAATGACGGGCCGAGTTCAATCACTCCCGTTGGTTGCCGCGTCACAAACCCTTGGAGATGGTGCATATCGTTGCTACAACAACTACAATGACAGGGATCAAGGCACAGGGCGGTGAGAAATGCGGCTGGTTTGCCCAAATTGCGATGCAGAATATGAGGTCGATGCCTCGGTGATCCCTTTGACGGGGCGAGATGTTCAATGTTCCAATTGCGGCCACACCTGGTTTCAGAAGGCCCCGGAGGTGGAAGCGGCCGAGGCGGCCGAAGCGGCGTTGTTTGATCCAGCCCCCCCGATTGCCCGACCAGAACCAATGCAGCCCGAGCGAATGCATCCCGAGCCGCCCGCCCCCGAGCCGCAACCGGCACCGGCGCGTCGCGGAATTGATGAGAGCGTGCTTGCCGTGCTGCGTGAGGAAGCCGAACGCGAAGCCTTGGCGCGCAAGGCCGAACCGCCGGTGGTCGAGGTTCAGTCTGATCTGGGCCTGCGCCAGATCGAAGGCGGGGCGCTTGCGGCGCGGGTGGCGCAGATGAAAAGCGAAGAGGCAGAGCCAACGCCCACAACGGATGCGCCGCGAGTGCATACCCGCAAGCAGATGCTGCCCGAGATTGAAGAAATCAATTCAACCCTGCGGGCCAGCACCGAACGGCGCAGCGGTCAGGCTGCCGGGGTGGCCGAGACGCTGAGCAACGGCTCACGCGAGCGGGCAGGGTTTCGCAGCGGCTTTGTAATGATGATCGTTTTGGCGGTTGTGTTGGTGCTTGTCTACGTCATGGCCCCAAAGTTGGTCGAGCAAATCCCCGGTGCAGCACCTGCCCTGAACACCTATGTTGCCGCCGTGGAAGCTGCCCGCTCCTGGGTGAATGGGCTTATGAAAGCTGCTATTGGCGCGATGCGCGGAACGGGCTGAAGCCGTCGCCTCAGAGTTTCAAAACAGATCGAGCAGGCGCTTGAGGTAATCCCGCTCGCCCGAGGGACGGGTTTGCTCGCCAGAGCGTTTGCGGATTTCATCCAGCAATTCCTGGGCGCGGCGATAGACATCTTCGCCTTGCAACAGGTTTTTATCGGACCCGATATGGGCGGAATTGTCGCGACCCAACGGATCGCGGGTGCCGTTGGGATCGGCAGAGTCGGCGCGCCTTGTATCGTTTGGCGATTGGCCATTGCGCTGCTGTTGGTCTTTGGCCAGTGCATCCCCAAGGTCGCGGATGCCTTCGCGCATCTTGTCGATAGCCTCGGCCTGTCTGTCCATCGCATCGGGCAGATTGCCTTCGCGCAGGGCTTTTTCGGCCTGATCCATGGCGCGACCAGCCTCATCAAGGCGTTGCCGGCCGCTTTCGCCCAATTCACTGCCGGGGCTGGGAAGTTTGCCATTCTTGCCCAGCTGATCCAACTGGTCGCGAAGCTCGGCCTGACGGTCTGACAGGGATTTTCCGCTATCGCCGGGCTTTTGGCCGGGTTTGGGTTGATTGCCTTGCTCATCGGCTTTGCCCTGATTGCCAGGCTGCCCGTCTTGCAGATCGCGAAAGGAATCGTCAGACAGACGTTGCTGGCCGCGCATGGTTTCGCCCAATTGCTTCATGCCCTGTTCGCCGGGAGCGCCTTGGCCCTGACCTTGACCCTGGCCCTTTTGGACCTGCATGTTTTCCATCATCTGGCGCAGTTGTTCCATCAACTGCTGGGCTTCAGCGGTGCGGCCCTCTTGCATCAACTGCTGCAATTTATCCAGCATCTGCTGGATTTGATCCTGGGTGATGGTTTTGCCCTGCTGCTGGCGCGAGGTTTCGTCATTGGGATCATCGGGGGCCTTGTCGGCCTCTTGTTTCATATAGTCATTCAGAGCCTTGCGCATTTCATCCATCAGCCCTTGGATTTCTTCGGGGCTGGCGCCGTTCTTGATTGCCTCGTCCAAGCGGTCCTGAGCGCGGCGCAGGCGTTCTTTGGCATCGGCAAGGTCGCCCTCTTCGACCATGAGGGCGATATTCCACAGCTCCAGGGCGGCGGTATCGCGCAATCCGAGGGTGAGGCTGGTTTGGTCAAGCGCCTTGGTGACGGCGCGCAGACGGGCAAGGGCCTTTGGCTGGCGGAAATCGGCATCGGCCTGCCATGTCATCGCCTTGAGGATTTGCACCACGCGGGGGCCATTGGCGCGGGTCCACAACAGATCACGGCGCATCTCGATGATGGCGGCGGCGGTGGGTTCGAAAAAGCGCCGTCCGGGCAGGATCACCTTGATCGGGGCCGAAGCGCCGGTTTGCATCGCGGCATCCGAGGCCGAAAAGGTCATGGTGACCGGCATGTTGGCGAACACATGCTGCGACAGGTCATCCACCAGGGTGGTGGTGAATTCGGCGCGGCTGCCTTTGACGGGCAGGACCAGATCAAGGATCACCGGCGGCTGTACTTCGGGATCGGCGATCAGGCCATAGCTGCGGGCGACGGCGGGCAGATCAAGCGCTATCGCGACCTGGCCCTTGGTGACGCCGTAATCATCCTTGGCAGTGAATTGCTGTTTGAAGCGGCCATCGGCCTGCCGGGCGATGTCGCCCTTGGCTTCGATGCTGGGGGCTGTGTCGGGGGTGGCGATCACTTGCCATGCGCGCCCACCAGTGCCGTCGATGGCGATAACCCCCGATTGCTTGACGGTGAATTCCTGGCGGTTGTCCGAGGCGGCGGGCACGGTGGTGCGGGCCGAGACGGTTTCTGACAGGATCAACGCGCCCGGATCGCCGTAGAAATTCAGTTGCACCTTGGTGCCCTGCGGCAGGCTGAGGGTGTCGGATTTCTGATCGGTCAGATAAAGCGCAGGCTTTCCGGTATAGGCGGGGGGTTGCGCCCAGCCTTCCCATGTCGGGCCAGCCATGGCGGCGCTGGCGCCCCCCGGCACAAGGCCCGAGACCGAGGCCACGCGCCAGACCGAGCCAAACAGCACCGCCATGACGGCAGCGGTCAGCGCGATATAACGCAGGCCAAACGGATCGCGGCTGGCAAGTTGCAGGTTGGGCTCCACCGCTTTGGCCTGTGCGGCGCGGGTAGCCATGCGGGCGCGGTGGGCGGCCCAGACCGCGCGAGAGGCCGGATCATCCGCCCCGATGGCCATGGTGTCGCGCAGGGCGGCAATGGGTTGACCGGGCAGGTTGGCATCAAGTCGCACCAGTGCTTCGGTGCGCGCGGGTCTGTGAAAACTGCGAAAGCCGTGGATCAGGGCGGCAATCAGGCCAACCACCGACGCGACGATCCCAAACCAAGCGGCCTCGATCGGCAGGATGTCTTGCAGACCAAAGGCTGCGGCGGCGAGAACCAGTAGCGCGACGGTCCACAGGGGCCAGAAGGCACGCGTCATCCGTTCGGCCCAAAGGCCGGCCCATGTCAGGCGCAACGGCCGTTCGATCCGTTTGAGCGCGTCTGATGCTTTGCCCTGTTCCATATCCTCTACAGTTTCACAGCCATTCCGGGATGGTATCGCGCGCCAGCATTTCGTCAATTGACGGCCGCGCCCTGATGACGGCGAAGTGATCGTTTTTCACCAGAACCTCGGGGATCAGCGGGCGGGAATTGTATTCCGAGGCCATCACCGCTCCATATGCGCCTGCCGAACGGAATGCCAGCAGACCACCCTCGGTCATTGGTGGCATGGCGCGCGCCTTGGCAAAGGTATCGCCGGTTTCGCAGACCGGACCCACGATGTCATAGGGCTGCGGTTCGGTTGCAGGTTCGGGTTCGATCAGCGGCACGATGTCGTGATGTGCGCCATACATCGCGGGGCGGATCAGATCGTTCATTGCGGCATCAAGGATCAGGAAATCGCGGTCTTCGCCGTTTTTCACATAGATGACTTTGGAAACCAGCACCCCGGCATTGCCCGAAATCAGCCGCCCCGGCTCGATCTCGATCTCGCAGCCCAGATGGCCGACCGTGCGTTTGATCAGCGCGCCGTAATCCAGGGGCAGCGGCGGGGCCGAGTTTGAGCGTTCATAAGGAATGCCCAAGCCGCCGCCCAGATCAAGCCTGCGGATGTTGTGACCCTCGGAGCGCAGCCGAACGGTGAGATCGGCAACTTTCAGATAGGCCTGCTCGAAAGGCTCCAACTCGGTCAGTTGGCTGCCGATGTGAACGTCGATTCCGATCACATCAAGACCGGGCAGGGAGGCGGCTTCGGCGTAAACCTCTGAGGCACGTGAGATCGGGATGCCGAATTTGTTCTCCTTCTTGCCGGTGGCGATTTTCTCATGGGTTTTGGCGTCAACATCGGGATTGACGCGGATGGTGATGGGGGCGATTGCGCCCATCGAGGTGGCCACTTCCGAGAGGGCGCGCAGCTCGGGTTCGGATTCGACGTTGAATTGCCGGATGCCGCCGGTCAGGGCGGTGCGCATCTCGTCTCGGGTCTTGCCGACGCCGGAAAAGACGATCCGATCTCCCGGCACACCAGCGGCGCGGGCGCGGGCGTATTCGCCGGCCGAAACCACGTCCATGCCTGCGCCAAGATTGCCGAGCAGCTTCAGAACAGCCAGATTCGACAGTGACTTGATCGCAAAGCAGACCAGATGCGGCAGCGGCGAAAGCGCGTCGGTAAACAGTTGATAGTGGCGGGTCAGGGTGGCGCTGGAATAGCAATAGAACGGCGTCCCCACCACAGCGGCGATATCGGCCAGGGCCACGTTCTCGGCGTGCAGATGTCCGCTTTGGTAAAGGAAATGGTCCAAATCAGCCCCCTCGTGATGCCAGGATATCGGGATATAGCAAGGATTGGCCGGGGGCAATTGCACCCTATGGCCATCAGGGTTTTACAACCACGCCGATTTGGGCATCTCCTGATACGGTAACGCCGGGTTTTTCTGGCGCACCATCGGCACCGCAGGCGGCAAGAAACAGCAGGGCAAGCAGGGAAAGGCGGTTCATCATTGCTCCGGTGAATTTCTGGGGGACGTCGTGACGCCGTTCTGCAGGTCAAAAGCTGAAAGAGAACGTCATCACCGTTCCAATCCTTTGACCTTGCCTCAGGCCATTATGGTTTTCCAGCGTGCAATCTGTTCGCGCACCCGCTCGGGCGAGGTTCCGCCGTAAGATATCCGGCTGCGGACCGAGTTTTGCACGCCCAGCACGGAATAAACCTCTTGGGTGATGCCGTCATGGACCGATTTCATCTCGGTGATAGACAGATCGGGCAGATCGCAGCCCTTTTTCTCGGCCATGGCCACCAGCGTTCCGGTGACGTGATGGGCGTCGCGGAAGGGCAGGTTCAGCGTGCGCACCAACCAATCGGCAAGGTCGGTGGCGGTGGAAAAACCGCTGGCGGCAGATGTTGCCAGCACATCGCGATTGGCGGTCATATCCGTCACCATGCCCGTCATCGCGGCCAAGGCCAGCATCAGCGTGTCGGCGGCATCAAAGACCTGCTCTTTGTCTTCCTGCATGTCTTTGGAATAGGTCAGGGCGAGGCCCTTCATGATGGTGAAAAGGGCGACAGTGGCCCCAAGGATACGCCCGAGTTTGGCGCGCAAAAGCTCGGCTGCGTCGGGGTTTTTCTTTTGCGGCATGATGCTGCTGCCTGTTGTCCATTTGTCCGACAGACGCACGAAGCGGAACTGGGCCGAGGACCAGATCACCAATTCCTCGGCAAAGCGCGACAGGTGCATGGCACAAATCGAGGAGGCCGACAGGAACTCCAAAGCGAAATCGCGGTCGGAGACAGAATCGAGCGAATTGGCGGTCGGGCGGTCGAAACCCAAGGCGGCGGCGGTCATGTGGCGGTCGATGGGGAAAGATGTTCCGGCCAGCGCGGCGGCCCCAAGTGGGCATTCGTTCATGCGGCGGCGGGCGTCCTCAAAACGCGATTTATCGCGGGCCAGCATCTCGACATAGGCCAGCATATGATGGCCCCAGGTGACCGGTTGCGCGGTTTGCAGATGGGTAAACCCCGGCATCACCCAATCGGCCCCGGCCTCGGCTTGGACCAGGAACGCCTGCATCAGGGCGGCAAGGCCCGAGATCGCGGCGTCGCATTGATCGCGCACCCAAAGCCGGAAATCCACCGCCACCTGATCATTGCGCGACCGCGCCGTATGCAGCCTTCCGGCCGGTTCACCTATGATCTCTTTCAAGCGGCTTTCGACATTCATGTGAATGTCTTCCAACGCTTGGGAAAACACGAAACCGCCAGTTTCGATTTCTGACAAGACCGTGAGCAGGCCTTCCCCGATGGCCTCGGCATCTGTAGGAGTAAGGATACCCGTGGCGGCCAGCATGGCGGCATGGGCGCGAGAGCCTGCAATATCTTGCGCGTAAAGCCGCTTGTCAAAGCCGATCGAAGCGTTGATGGCGGTCATGATCGCGTCGGGACCAGAGGCAAAGCGCCCGCCCCACATCTGGTTGGCGCTGGTTTTGGGCGAATTGGTCATGAAAGGCCTGCGATGATGCGGAAAATATTGCTTGTGGTTCTTTATACGGCCTTTGCCCTTAGCGCAAATGCGGGCGGCGTTGATCCGGCACTTTTGCAAGGCGATATGAAGAAACTGGCGTTCTCCGAAGCGGCGGACTTGCCCGAGGCGCTGTTGCTGGATGCCAGTGACGGGGAACATACGCTGGCGGAATACAAGGGCAAATGGGTGGTGCTGAATTTCTGGGCGGTGTGGTGTGCGCCCTGCCGCAAGGAAATGCCCTCACTGGACCGCTTACAGGCGGCGATGCCCGAAATTGCAGTGCTGCCGGTGGCGACAGGGCGCAATGCGCCGGTGGCCATCGCCAAATTCTATGCCGAGGCCGGAGTGACGGGCCTGCCCGTGCTGCGCGATCCGAAATCGGCGCTGGCGCATCAGTTGGGGGTGG
>JAGPBG010000108.1 GCA_018063485.1 Cypionkella sp. | reverse complement strand
TGTTACCGCAGCGCTTGGGTTCTTTCTTGAGTCCCCTGCCGTTACCGGCCAAATGATCGCGGTGGACGGGGGGCAACATCTGGGTTGGAATACCCCCGATGTGCTGGGCATGGAGTAACTGCGCGGGTGCCGCTACGGCAAGTTGTGCACTTTTGGACCTTCGTTCACGGAATCGTCAATAAAGCCTTGACTTTTCAATGATTTGCCAGAGGCGCAAATTTTCTTCGTTAAAAATCAATGGCTTGATGGTATGCCTAAAAAATGGGCGATTCGGGGAATTGGGCCAGATACAAGGGAAATTCAGGGATCCCGAATTCTTATCAGCAATGTTATCCACAGAATCCGTGGACAGCTTTCCTCTTGCCTCTACATCCTTATCATTGCAGCCAGAGACGAGAATCGAACTATCTTAAAAGGGCAATTGCTGCATGAGCGAAATCGCTGCCAACGGCCATGAAATCATTCAGGATTACCTGAAATCCCTGGATGGGTCTCCCGGCGTATACCGGATGCTGAATGCGGCGTCCGAGGTGCTTTACGTCGGCAAGGCGCGTAATTTGCGGGCGCGGGTCTCGAATTATGCCCGGCCCGGTGGGCATTCCGGGCGGATTGCGCGGATGATTTCGGAAACCGTCTCGATGATGTTTCTGACAACGCGGACAGAGACCGAGGCACTGCTCTTGGAGCAGAACCTGATCAAACAGTTGAAGCCGCGCTACAACGTGCTTTTGCGCGATGACAAATCGTTTCCAAACATTCTGATCAGCCGTGAACATCCGTTCCCGCAGTTGAAAAAGCATCGCGGCAAGCGCAGCGAGATCGGCACCTATTTCGGCCCCTTCGCCAGTGCGGGGGCCGTGAACCGCACGTTGAATCAGTTGCAAAAGGTGTTCTTGCTGCGAAATTGCTCTGACCCGATGTTTGAGAGCCGCACGCGGCCCTGCCTGCAATATCAGATCAAGCGTTGCGCGGCCCCTTGCACCGGCAAGATTGATGCCGAGGGTTACGGCGTGCTGGTGGCGGATGCCGTGCGGTTCTTGCAGGGCAAGACCACGGCGGTGCAGGCCAATCTGGCGCTGGAGATGTCCGAGGCCTCGGATGCGATGGAGTTCGAGCGGGCGGCAGCCTTGCGCGATCGGATCAAGGCTTTGACAGCGGTGCAGCAAAGTCAGGGCGTCAATCCGGCCGGGGTGCCCGAGGCGGACGTGATTGCGCTGCATCTGGAGAACGGGCAGGCCTGCGTGCAGGTGTTCTTCATCCGCGCCAACCAAAGCTGGGGCAACCGGGATTTCTATCCCAAAACCGGGGCAGGGGCTGAAGAGGATGAGATTCTCGAAGCGTTTGTGGTGCAGTTTTACGATGACAAGGAGCCGCCACGCCTGGTGCTGCTGTCGCATGAGTTGGAAAACGCGGATCTGGTGACAGAACTGCTGTCGGATCGGGCCGGGCGCAAGGTTGAGGTGGCTGTGCCGCTGCGGGGCGAGAAGGCCGAGTTGATGGAGAACGCCGCCCGCAATGCGCGGGAATCCTTGGCAAGGAAGATGGCGGAGGGGGCAACGCAGAACATGCTTTTGCAAGCGTTGGGGGAGGCGTTCGAGTTGGACGGGCCACCCAGGCGGATCGAGGTTTACGACAACTCGCATATTCAGGGTGCCCATGCGGTGGGGGGGATGATTGTTGCCGGATCGGAAGGGTTCCTTAAATCGCAGTATCGCAAATATGATATCAAATCGGCGGCTGGGGTGAACTCGGACGATTTTGGCATGATGAAAGAGGTGCTGACCCGGCGCTTTGAAAAGTTGTTGAAGGAAGACCCGGATCGCAAGGGTGAGACCTGGCCGGACCTGTTGTTGATTGACGGCGGGGCCGGGCAGGTTTCGGCGGTGGCCGCGGTGATGGCTGAGTTGGGGGTCGAAGACATCCCGATGGTGGGCGTGGCCAAGGGAGTGGACCGCGATCAGGGCAAGGAAGAGTTTCATCGGCTGGGTCTGCCGGTGAAGGCGTTGCCGCGCAATGATCCGGTGCTTTATTATGTCCAACGGCTGCGCGATGAGGCGCATCGCTGGGCCATCGGGGCGCATCGGGCCAAGCGGGCCAAGGCGTTTTCACTGACGCCGCTGGACGATATTCCGGGGATCGGAGCCAAGCGCAAACGGGCCTTGCTGGCGCATTTCGGGTCTGCCAAGGCAGTTGCAAGGGCCGGCTTACCCGATCTGATGGCGGTGCCGGGGATATCGGAGGCTATGGCAGGGGTTATTTTGGATTTTTTCAACGCCAAAGGCTAGGCGGGCATGTGCAGCTGCTTTTGGCGTGTTTGGCTTTATTTGCGATTTCTTACAGATCAAGCGCGGTGGCGTCGGGCTTTGTGGGAGGCTGAATACAATTCAACGCAACGCTCGCTGACGGGCAGCGACAAAACGGCCCTAGCCCTGCTTGCGACTTGCGGCCAAATCAAGCTGACGTTGGCGCTCCCGAAAACGGGCGCGATCTTGTGTGGAATATTCGTCAACGCAGTGATGGCATTGGCAACCGCGCTCAAATGCCGGGTGCAGCTTGTCCGCAGGTGAAATCGGACGCCTGCAAGCATGGCAACTGTCATAATCTCCCCGCACCAACCCGTGCCCTACCGAAACCCGCCGGTCGAATACATAGCACTCGCCGTCCCATAGCGAGTTTTCTGCCGGGATTTCCTCAAGATATTTCAGGATACCGCCCTTGAGGTGATAGACGTCATTCACGCCTTGGCCCAACAGAAAATTCGTTGATTTTTCGCAGCGAATCCCTCCGGTGCAGAACATTGCGATCCGTTTGCCTTTGAAGTCTTCCTTATGGGCCTCCCACCACGCCGGAAAATCGCGAAAGGATCTGGTCGCAGGATCAATTGCACCGCGAAAGGTGCCGATGGCCACCTCGTAATCGTTGCGGGTGTCGATCACGGCAACGTCCGGGTCGGCAATCAGATCGTTCCAGTCTTGCGGGGCAACATAAGAGCCCACGCGCGCCAAGGGATCTATACCGGGTTGGCCCATGGTAACGATCTCGCGTTTCAGTTTCACCTTCAAGTGGCCAAATGGCATTTTGTCGGCTTGGGCCTCTTTCCATTCCAGCCCCCCGCATCCCGGCAAAGCACGAATATGTGCCAGCACGTTGTCAATTCCTTCGCGCGGCCCTGCGATGGTTCCGTTGATGCCTTCGGGGGCAAGCAAGAGGGAACCTTTGACGCCGCCAGCCTGACACAGGGCCAAAAGCGGGGCGCTGAGGGCGACCGGATCGGGGAATCGGGCGAAATGATAAAGGGCGGCGATGATCATCATGGGCGCGGTCTACGGCGATCCGGCACTTTGGGCAAGATGACAGACTGTCCCGGCCCGTGTGGCGGCGTTGTTCCCAAGCGGGTTGACCCGGTTTCGCTGCACGCCTACCGATTGACGCATGGTTTATTAGGAGTTTCGCCATGCACCCGACCACGGAAGCCTTGATCGTGATCGACATCCAGAATGATTTTTGCCCTGGCGGTGCGCTCGCCGTTGCGAGGGGCGATGAGATCCTTGCGCAGGCCAATGCGCTGATGTCCGAATTTCCGGTCGTGGTGCTGACACAAGACTGGCACCCGGCCAATCACAGCTCGTTCGCCGCCAATCATGCTGATGCAGCCGCATTCAGCATGTGTGAGATGCCCTATGGACCGCAAACGCTGTGGCCGGTTCATTGTGTGCAGGGCAGCAAGGGAGCCGAGTTTCATCCGGGCCTGCGCACCGACTTGGCGCAGATGGTGCTGCGCAAGGGCTTTCACCCGGAAGTTGACAGCTATTCCGGGTTCTTTGAAAATGACCACAAAACCCCAACCGGGCTGGACGGCTATCTGCGATCTCGCGGGGTAACCGCCATCACGCTGGTAGGGCTTGCCACCGATTTTTGCGTTGGATATTCGGCACTTGACGCCGCAAAACTGGGTTATGACGTTGTGGTTCTGACCAAAGCCTGCCGCGCTATTGATCTGAACGGAACCTTGGCGATGATGCGGGCTTCAGCGATCAAGGCAGGGGTGAACTGGCAAGAATGACGCCCGCCGCCTGATCCGCGCGTGAGGGTGACACGGGCCTCTGTTTAGACCAGTCCTACTGCCATTGCTGACCGAAGCAGCCGGGATGGTATCTTCCAGCGCTCTCTCACAGCCGTTTGAACGGAGTCCTGCAGAGGCAGTAAACCGTCGATCTGCGGGCCCGGTCTGCCCTTTATGTTGTTAGTGAAAAGGGCGCTGAATCTCACCCGCTTTGCGATGGCTTTGACCTTGCAGGATAAAATGTCCTAGACAGGGATCAACCTGACAGAATCTGTTTGAGCAGGAAACAAAGCGGAGAGCGTCATGGTCGACATTGCCACCCGTGTCTGGAACCACAAATGGAGAATTGATCCGATTGTGCGCTCTCTGATCGACACTGATTTTTACAAGTTATTGATGTGTCAATCCATTTTTCGAAATAAACCCGACACGACCGTCACTTTCAGCTTGATCAATCGCACCAGATCCATCCGGTTGGCAGAACTGGTAGATGAAGGCGAGTTGCGCGAACAGTTGGATCATGTGCGATCCTTGTCGCTCACGCGCGGGGAAAGCACATGGCTGCGCGGCAACACGTTTTACGGCAAGCGCCAGATGTTTCGTCCTGATTTCATGGAATGGTTCGAAGGGTTGCGCCTGCCCCCCTATCATCTGGAAAAACGTGACGGGCAGTATGAATTGACCTTTGAAGGCCGCTGGCCAGAGGTGATGCTGTGGGAAGTCCCGGCGCTGGCCGTGTTGATGGAACTGCGCGGGCGGGCGGTGCTGGAGCAGCAGGGGCGGTTTGAACTACAGGTGCTTTACGCTCGGGCAATGACAAAATTATGGGAAAAGGTGACGCGGCTACGCACCATTGAGAGATTGAAGATCGCTGATTTCGGCACACGCCGGCGCCACTCCTACCTGTGGCAGGAATGGGCCGTGCAGGCGATGCGTGAAGGTTTGGGCAACAAATTCATCGGAACTTCAAATTGCCTGATCGCGATGCGATCGGAAGTTGAGGCGATCGGCACCAATGCACACGAATTGCCGATGGTCTATGCCGCACTGGCCGACAGCGACGCTGAACTGGCGCGGTCGCCATATCAGGTGCTGGCCGATTGGCAAGAAGAGCATGACGGCAATCTGCGGATCATTCTGCCCGACACATTTGGCACCGAAGGCTTTTTGCGCAATGCGCCCGATTGGTTGAATGGATGGACGGGCATCAGGATTGACTCGGGCGATCCGGCGACGGCGGCGGAAATCGCAATTCACTGGTGGCAAAGCCGGGGTGAAGACCCGCGGCAAAAGCTGGTGATTTTTTCGGACGGGTTGGATGTAGACAAGATCGTGGAATTGCAGGCGCAATTTTGCGACCGTGTGCGCGTTTCCTTTGGCTGGGGCACGATGCTGACGAATGATTTCGTTGGGCTGGTGGCCAATAATGCCCTGGCGCCGTTCAGTCTGGTGTGCAAGGCCGTCAGCGCGAATGGAAGACCAACCGTCAAACTATCGGACAACCCGAACAAGGCGATGGGTCCGGCGGATGAGATAGCGCGTTACAAACGCGTGTTCGGTGTGGGTGAGCAAATTGCGCAAGAGGTGAAAGTCTGATCAGGCAAAGCGGTTAAGGAGCATGAAGATCAGGGCTGATAGGGCGGCAGTCAAAGGCACTGTTACCAGCCAGGCCGCCCCGATGGACATTATATGCGCCCGACGAACCAGTTTGCGCCGCCGACGCTCATCCGCGGGCACCGGAGTGCCCTTCTCGATGTTCAGGCGGCGCGCGCGGCGTTCGGCGTGCCATTCGCGGTAAAAACCAACACCAAACACGCCGCCCACCGCGATGTGGGTTGAGGACACTGGCAGACCCAGCCATGATGCGACAATCACGGTGATGGCTGCGGAAAGCGAGACGCAATAGGCGCGCATCGGGTTCAGCTTGGTTATTTCCTGGCCAACCATCCTGATCAACTTCGGGCCAAAAAGCATCAGGCCGAAACTGATGCCAAATGCCCCGATCAGCATTACCCAATAAGGGATCTCAACCTTGGCAGCGGTGCCGCCATCTTGCACAGCGTGAACGATCGCCGCCAGCGGGCCAACGGCGTTGGCCACATCATTTGCCCCATGCGCAAAGGAAAGCAGCGCCGCCGACAGAACCAACGGTACCGCAAAGAGTTTCTTAAGTGATTTCTTGCGGTTTTCCATGCCTTCGGATTGCCGGCGTATGATTGGGCGCATGAAGAAAACACTGGCAACACCAACGATCAATCCGATCATAACGGCGTGACCCAAGCTGATGTCGACGAGTTTCTTTAACCCCTTCAGTGCAAGATAGGTGGCGAATGTTCCCGCCATCACGCCAATCAGCGTTGGCACCCAACGGCGGGCCGCGGTAATCTTGTCTTCGACATCGTTGATGTTTGCTTTGATGAAGGCCAGAAAGAGCGCTGCGAACGCCGCGCCCAGCAGGGGAGAGATGACCCAGCTTGCAGCTATCTGCCCCAGCTTTCCCCACTCAACAGCCCCCATGCCACCGGCAACAATACCGGCTCCAACCACACCACCCACAATCGCATGGGTGGTGGAAACCGGGGCACCAAACCAGGTCGCAAGGTTCAGCCAAAGCGCCGATGAAATCAGCGCCGCCATCATCGCCCAGACAAAGACACTCGGATCAGCAATGACCGAGGGGCTGACAATGCCGCCGGAAATCGTTGAAACCACATCCCCACCGGCTATCAGCGCACCTGCTGTTTCAAAGATGGCAGCGATCAGGAGCGCGCCACCCATTGTCAAAGCATTGGCACCCACAGCCGGGCCCATGTTGTTGGCGACATCATTGGCGCCGATGTTCAGTGCCATATAGGCACCGAACACGGCAGCGGCGACGATGATCAGTGTGCCAGATCCATGTCCAGCCAAGGCAAAGGCCACAAGCGCACACACAACCACGAAAATGAAGGATATTCCAATCGCCACCATCGGCCTGCCGATGGCTGCCGCGGCATTCTCAAGCTGTGAAAAGCGGGCAAGGTCTTTGTCCAGTGT
>JAGPBG010000107.1 GCA_018063485.1 Cypionkella sp. | reverse complement strand
GGTATTGGTCATATGAATATGTCGATGATGGCGTGTCGTTTGACAGCTTCCTGGTTGATGCTAGCTACAAGATCGACGATGCAGCGGCTGGCTGGGGTGCCGATCAAGAGATGGGTCCGGCGCAGGTGATGAGTGATCTGACTGTCAAGAAGCTGGCCTATTTCGGCTATACGAAAGAAGATTTCCTGCTGGCCACCGATACCGCTGTGGTGGTTCCGATTGGCAAGACCATCGTGATGCAGATCACCGGATCGGATGTGATCCACGCCTGGAGTGTGCCGGCCTTTGGTGTGATGCAATCTGCGGTACCGGGGCGTCTGGGCCAGTTGTGGTTCAAGGCCGACCGTGAAGGCATCTATTTCGGCCAATGCACCACCCTGTGCGGCAAATCGCACGCCTATATGCCGATTACCGTCAAGGTTGTCAGTCAAGAGGCCTATGACAAATGGCTGGCTGGCGCCAAGGATGGCAAGCTGCAACTCGCCTCGAACTGAGAGCGTGTTGAGTAACCAACAGAGAGGCCTCGGCAGGGGCCTCTCGCTATGCAGGAATACAGGCGATTGATGGCCGATTATCAGACATATGACACCACCCATGAGGCAGGCTTTGGAGATTACTTCCAACTGTTGAAACCGCGTGTGATGTCTTTGGTGGTGTTCACCGCCCTGGTGGGTCTGCTGGTGGCGCCGGTTACCCTGCATCCGATCGAATCCTTTTGTGCCATATTGTTTATCGCGCTGGGGGCTGGCGCCTCTGGTGCGCTCAATATGTGGTGGGATGCCGATATTGACGCCGTGATGCGGCGTACAAAGTCGCGCCCGGTGCCTTCGGGCAAGGTCATGGCGGGCGAGGCGCGTGCCATCGGCCTGGTCTTGTCCGGCATTTCGGTGATGATGCTTTGGCTGGCCACCAACGCGCTGGCTGCTGGATTGCTGGCCTTTACCATCTTCTTTTACGCTGTGGTCTATTCGATGTGGCTCAAGCGTTCGACGCCGCAGAATATCGTGATCGGCGGCGCTGCCGGGGCCTTTCCGCCGATGATCGGCTGGGTCGCGGCCACGGGTTCGATCTCGGTCGAAGCGTGCTTGATGTTCATGCTGATCTTCATGTGGACGCCGCCGCATTTCTGGGCCTTGGCGCTGTTCATGAAGAATGATTATTCCGACGCGGGGGTGCCGATGCTGACGGTTACGCATGGCCGTCGCGTCACGCGCAACCATATCCTTGTCTATACACTGGCGCTGATTCCCTTCGCGCTGGCCATCGCCTTTACCTCGATCGGCGGGCCGATCTATCTGGCGGTGTCGGTGCTGTTGAACCTTGAGTTTCTGCGCGGTGCCTGGCGGATTTGGCGACGCGATGATGCCGCTGCCGAAGCAGACAATTACAAGGTTGAGAAATACGTTTTCCGGTTTTCGCTGCTTTATCTCTTTCTGCATTTTGGCGCTTTGCTGGCCGAATTGGCGCTGCGACCCTATGGAATGGGGGGCTGGTGATGAGCTTTCCGCCCGAGCATGAGATCCACCGCCGTCGTTTTTCGCGCAACCTTGGCCTTGGCCTTGTGCTGGCGGGTTTTGTCTGTCTGGTCTTCGCGCTGACCGTGGTGAAAGTGACCCGCGGCGACATGATGCATGCCAATGACGCAAAAGCGGTATCGGTAAAGCCATGATTGGCAATCGGGGAAAAACCGCGGCTGGTCTGGTGGCGATCTGGGCGCTGATGGTGGGACTCAGCTTCGCCGCCGTGCCGTTTTACAACTGGTTTTGCAAGGTTACCGGCTTTGCCGGCACCACTTCCACCGCATCGGTCGGATCCGATGTGATCCTTGAGCGCGAGATGACGATCCGCTTTGACGCCTCGCTTGATGCCGGTATGCCGTGGGAGTTCAAGCCCCAGCAGCGCACCATGAAGGTTAAGGTTGGCGAAACCGGGCTTGCGTTCTATGAGGCCTATAACCCAACCGACCGCCCCATCGCCGGGCAGGCCAGCTATAACGTCACGCCCGATCAGGCCGGTGGCTATTTCACCAAGATCGAGTGTTTTTGCTTTACCGAACAGGTGTTGCAGCCGCATGAACGCGCGATCATGCCGGTGTCATTCTATGTTGATCCCGCAATCGCGGGTGATTCCGAGGCCGATGATGTGAAAGAAATCACACTGTCCTATACTTTCTACCAACAACCCTTGCCCGAGACGCAGGCGGCACTTGCCCCGGCATCGGTCCAGCCGATAAACTGATACATAAGAAACGAGGGAACCCAACCATGGCCCACGCCAAGAACCACGATTACCACATTCTGCCACCGTCGATCTGGCCCCTGATGGGCGCCGCCGGAGCGTTTACCATGCTGTTTGGTGCAGTGCTGTGGATGCACGGCTCTGGTCCGTGGCTGGGGCTGATCGGCCTTGCCGTGGTGCTTTATACCATGTTCGCCTGGTGGTCCGAAGTGGTGCATGAGGGCCAGACCGGCGATCACACCCCCGTTGTGCGCATTGGTCTGCGCTATGGCGTGATCATGTTCATCATGTCCGAAGTGATGTTTTTCGCCGCATGGTTCTGGGCGTTTTTCAAGAGTGCCATGTATCCGATGGGCCCGCTCTCGCCGCTGAAAGACGGGATCTGGCCGCCCGAAGGCATCACCACATTCGACCCTTGGCACCTGCCGCTGATCAACACGCTGATCCTGCTGTGCTCTGGCTGTGCTGCCACTTGGGCACACCACGCGCTTGTGCATGACAACAACAACCGTCGCGATATGAAAACCGGACTGATCCTCGCCGTCGTGCTGGGTGCGCTGTTCACCGTGTTTCAGGCTTATGAATACAGCCACGCGGCCTTTGGTTTTGCCGGAAACATCTATGGTGCCACGTTCTTCATGGCTACCGGCTTTCACGGCTTTCATGTGATCATCGGCACGATCTTCCTGCTGGTTTGCCTGATCCGCACCTACAAGGGGCATTTCACCCCCGAGCAGCATGTCGGGTTTGAGGCTGCCGCCTGGTATTGGCACTTTGTCGATGTGGTGTGGTTGTTCCTGTTTAGCGCAGTCTACATCTGGGGCAGCTACTGATTCTGTCGCCTTTTCGGCGAATAGCGCGGGCCGCTTCGGCCCGCGCCTTTTGTTTGGAGCCCGCGCAATGCGCCGTTTGATCTTCCCGTTGTTGCTTGGTGTCGTCGGTGTGGCGGTGCTGTGTGCTTTGGGGATTTGGCAGGTGCAAAGGATGCAATGGAAGACGGGCGTGCTGGCCGAAATCAACGCGAAGATTGGTGCCAGCCCAGTGCCCTTGCCCGCAAATCCCGACCCGCTTGTCGATAATTACCTGCCCGTTTCCGCTGATGGCCATTTTACCGGCGAAGTCATTCCGGTTCTGTCGGGCAAGCAAGACCAAGGCCCCGGCAAACGTATGATTGAGGTGTTCGAAACCCAGGGTCGACGGGTTCTGGTGGATCGGGGATTCGTGCTTGATGGCGATCCCCCCCCCGCGGCGACCCCTCTTGCTCAGATCGAGGTGGTGGGGAATTTGCAATGGCCGATGGATTCTGACACCTACACCCCACCACCTGACGAGAAAACCGGCCTCTGGTTTGCCCGCGATGTGATCGGCATGGCAGCGAAACTCAATGCAGAGCCCGTGATGATTGTCGCTCGTGTGCCAACTGGTGACGGGATAGAGGCGATGCCGGTGGACACATCGTCTATTCCCAATGACCATTGGGGATATGCCATAACCTGGTTTTTGCTGGCCGTGGCCTGGGCTGCGATGAGTGTGGCCTTGATCTGGCGGAACCGTAAGACCACCGTATAGGGGCGAAAGATGCACTATATTTCCACGCGGGGACAGGCCCCGATCCTGAGCTTTGGCGAGGCGATGATGACCGGCCTTGCCCGCGATGGCGGGCTTTATGTGCCGCAATCGGTACCGCAACTGACCCATGGCGAGATTGCCGCCATGGCGGGTCTGTCCTATGAGGCGATCGCCTTTCGCGTCATGCGTCCGTTTCTGGGGGATACGTTCACAGATGCCGAATTCAAAACCCTGCTGAAAAACGCCTATGCAGGTTTCGGCCACGCCGCCCGCGCGCCCCTGGTGCAGCTGGGCCCCAACCACTTCCTGCTTGAGCTGTTCCACGGGCCCACTCTGGCCTTCAAGGATTTCGCCATGCAACTGATCGGCCAGATGATGCAGGCCGCTTTGGCTAAAACCGGCGAGCGGATCACCATTGTCGGGGCCACTTCGGGTGATACCGGCTCGGCCGCGATGGAGGCGTTCCGGGGGTTGAAAAACGTCGATCTTTTCATCCTGTATCCGCATGGCCGCGTGTCCGAAGTGCAGCGCCGCCAGATGACCACGCCGTCGGAATCCAACGTCCATGCCCTGGCGATGGAGGGCGACTTTGATGATTGTCAGGCCCAGGTGAAGGCGATGTTCAACGATTTCGCCTTCCGCGATGGTGTGCGGCTTGCAGGCGTGAACTCGATCAACTGGGCGCGGGTGCTGGCGCAGGTGGTTTACTATTTCTCGTCGGCTGTGTCCCTGGGTGCCCCCCATCGCCCCGTCAGCTATACCGTCCCCACCGGCAATTTCGGCGACATCTTCGCCGGCTACATCGCCCGTCAGATGGGCTTGCCGATTGAAAGACTGGTGATCGCCACCAACCAGAACGACATCCTCGACCGCGCGTTGAAATCGGGCGATTACAGCACCAACGGTGTGAAACCCTCGATCAGCCCCTCGATGGATATCCAGGTCTCCTCCAACTTCGAGCGTGCGCTGTTCGATGCCTATGGCCGCGATGGCAGTGCCGTGGCCGGGCTGATGGACGAGCTGAAATCGGGCGGTTTCCACATCAGCCAGGGTGCGTTGCAGATGCTGCGCGACACGTTCGCCTCGGGCTGTTGTTCCGAAGAAGAAACCAGCGCCACCATCAAAACCATCTATGCCATCACGGGCGAGGTGCTGTGTCCTCATTCTGCCGTTGGTGTCAAAGTTGCCGCTGATCACCTTGGCACAACCCCGATGATTTCCCTTGCCACCGCCCACCCGGCAAAATTCCCTGACGCGGTTCGGGCCGCGATGGGTACAAATCCCGCACTCCCCCCGCGCATGGCCGACTTGTTTGGCCGCCCCGAACGTGTCACACGCGTGAAAAATGATCTGGGCACCTTGCAGGCCCTGATCCATGAAAGGATCGCCCCTTGAGCCCCAAATCCGCTGGTCTGAACCTGACCACCTTGCCCAATGGTTTTCGCATTGTGACCGAGCAAATGCCCGGCCTGCAATCGGCCTCGGCGGGCATCTGGGTGATGGCGGGCGGGCGGCATGAGACGCCAGAGCAAAACGGGATCGCGCATTTCCTGGAACACATGGCCTTCAAGGGCACCAAGCGGCGCAGCAGCCTGCAAATTGCCGAGGAGATCGAAGACGTTGGCGGCTATATCAACGCCTATACCAGCCGCGAGATGACCGCCTATTACGCCCGCGTCTTGCAAGCCGATGTCGCCCTTGCGCTGGATGTGATTGGCGATATCGTTCTGAACCCCGCCTTTGACAAAAAGGAAATCGAGGTTGAACGCCATGTGATCTTGCAAGAAATCGGGCAGGCGCTGGATACGCCGGACGATATCATTTTCGATTGGCTGCAAGAGGCGTCCTATCCCGATCAGGCCTTTGGCCGCACCATTCTTGGCCCCGAGGAACGCGTCAGCGCTTTCATGCGCAAAGATCTGCAAGGCTTTGTCGCCCAGCACTACGGCCCGGCGCAGATGATCCTTTCGGCGGCGGGGGCGGTTGATCATGACGCCATCGTCAAACAGGCCGAGGCCAGCTTTGGCCATCTGAAGGCGCGTCCCGAGGCCACATTCCAACCCGCAACCTTCAAAGGCAGCGAGCGGCGCGAGATCAAGGATCTGGAACAGGTGCATTTCGCCATGGCGTTTGACGCGCCCGGCTATCGCCACCCCGATGTCTACACCGCGCAGGTTTATGCGATGTGCATGGGCGGCGGCATGTCGTCGCGCCTGTTCCAGAAGGTGCGCGAGGAACGCGGCCTGTGCTATTCGATCTTCGCCCAGTCCGGTGCCTATGAAGACGCCGGCCAGATCACGATCTACGCGGGTACTTCATCCGAGGAAATCGGCGATCTTACCCAGATCACCACTGATGAGTTGAAACGCGCCGCCGATGATATGTCCGAGGCCGAGGTCGCGCGCGCGCGCACCCAGATCAAGGCCGGGATGTTGATGGGGCTGGAAAGCCCCTCCAGCCGCGCCGAACGCATAGCGCGCCTGCTCGCGATCTATGGCCGCGTTCCTGCGGTGTCCGAGGCGGTCGAAAAGATTGACGCTGTGACCATGGCCGATGTGCGCCGCTACGCGGGTGAACTCACGCAATCGGACGCAGCGCTTGCACTCTATGGCCCGGTAAACACCGCGCCCAGCCTGAAAGATATCCGCAAGCGTCTGGCTGGTTGATGCTGTCCTTCCGCCGCCGCCCCAGTATCGAGACCGAACGGATGACGCTGCGGCTGCCCGGCCATTCCGATTACCGCCATTGGGCGGCATTGCGCGAAGCCTCGGTGGCACATCTGACCCCGTGGGAGCCGGTCTGGTCACATGATCACCTCTCGCGCAAGGCCTTTACCAACCGCGTCTATTGGGCCGGTCGCGCGCAAAGCCAAGGTACCGCGCTGCCGCTTTTGCTGATCCGGCGCGAGGATCAGGTGCTATTGGGTGCGGTCACCCTTGATCACATCCGCCGCGGCCCGGTACAGGCGGGAACCATCGGTTACTGGATTGGCCAGCCTTTTGCGCGGCGCGGCTATATGCGTGAGGCGGTGCTGGCGGTGGTCCATCATGCCTTCAACACGCTTGATCTCTCACGCATCGAAAGCGCCTGCCTGCCCGAAAATGTTGCCTCGCGCGGGGTGTTGGAAAAATCGGGCTTCAAATACGAAGGCGTTGCGCAATCTTATCTGCAAATCAACGGGCGCTGGCGCAATCATGTGCTATACGCGGCACTTGCCCCGGCATCGGTCCAGCCGATAAACTGATACATAAGAAACGAGGGAACCCAACCATGGCCCACGCCAAGAACCACGATTACCAC
>JAGPBG010000106.1 GCA_018063485.1 Cypionkella sp. | reverse complement strand
AATCCCGCGCCAACCGCTTGGCGAAACTGGGGGTCGAGCAGTTGTTCGAACTGCCCTTCGATGCCGAAATGGCCGCCTTTACCCCCGAGGACTTTGCGCGTGAGGCTCTGTGCGATGGCCTTGGCATCAAACATATCACTGTGGGTGCCGATTTTTGCTTTGGCAAAGATCGAAAAGGCTCCGCCACCGATCTGCAAACCCTTGGACCCTATTACAATTTTGGCGTGACCATCGCCGATCTGATCAGCTTCGGCAACCGCGAGATTTCCTCCACCGCGATCCGTCAGGCGCTGGCCACCGGTTCTCCCCGCGACGCCGCCGCCATGCTTGGCCATTGGCACCGGATCGAGGGCGAGGTGATCCATGGTGAAAAGCGCGGCCGCGAATTGGGCTATCCCACCGCCAATATGTCGGTCGCAGGGCTGCATCTGCCAAAATTTGGCGTCTATGCGGTCAAGGTTGATGTGCTGACGGGCGAGCACAAAGGCAGCTATATGGGCGCAGGTTCCTTGGGCGTGCGTCCGATGTTTGGCCAGAACACCCCCAATCTGGAAAGCTATATCTTCGATTTCAATGGCGATCTTTACGGCCAGCATCTTTCGGTCGGCCTGATCGACTATCTGCGTCCTGAGGTGAAATTCAACGGCTTGCCCGCGCTGATGGATCAGATGGCGATAGACTGTGCAAACGCCCGTGAAATCCTTGGCGCGCTGTAACGCCATGGCCCCGCTGCGCCCGAAATTCTGGGAAACCGTGCCGCTTTCCAAAATGACCGCCCCCGAATGGGAGGCGCTGTGTGATGGCTGTGGCCGCTGCTGCCTGAACAAGATCGAATATGAAGACACCGGCGAGGTCGAATACACCTCGGTCGCCTGCCGCCTGCTCGATGGGGCCACCTGCCGCTGCGGCAACTATGCGCAACGCTTCAGCTATGTGCCCGAATGCGTGCGCCTGACCCCAAAAACCCTGGCCCGCGTCGCCTATTGGCTACCCGGCACCTGCGCCTACAAGCGCCTGCATGAGGGCAATCCGCTGCCCGATTGGCACCCGCTGATCACGGGTGATCCCGACAGCACGCATAGCTCCGGCCACTCGATGCAGGGCCGCACCATCTCCGAGGCCAGCGTCGATGAGGACGACTGGGATGATTATCTGATCGAGGACAGCGAATGATTTTTACCTCTGACAACGCCTCGGGTGCCGCCCCCGAAATCATGGCCGCTGTTCTGGCCGCCAACACCGGTTATGCCCGCAGCTATGGCGGTGATGACATCACGGCCGAAGTCACTGCCCAGCTTCGCAGCCTCTTCGATGCGCCCCAAGCTGCCATCCATCTTGTCCCCACCGGCACCGCAGCAAATTCCCTTGCCCTTGCCCTGCACGCCCAGCCGTGGTCGGCCATTTTCGCCCACGCGGATGCCCATATCGCCGTCGATGAATGTGGCGCGCCCGAGTTTTTCTCCAACGGCGCCAAGATTGTCGCCGTCCCCGGCGATCACGGCAAGATGACGCCAGAGACGCTGGCGACAGCCCTCGCCCGCACCGGCGACAACGGCGTTCATGGCGTGCAGCGCGGGATCCTCTCGATCACCAATGTCACCGAGGCCGGCACCGTCTACACCCCGGATGAGGTCGCCGCCCTCACCGCCCTCGCCCGCGCCAAACATATCCCCAGCCACCTCGACGGCGCACGTTTTGCCAATGCTCTGGTTGCCACCGGGGCCAGCCCTGCGGAAATGACATGGCAGGCCGGGGTTGATCTTTTGTCCTTCGGCGGCACCAAAAACGGCTGTATGGGAGTCGAAGCGGTGATCCTGTTCAACCCCGAAAAAGCATGGGAGCTGGAACTGCGCCGCAAACGCGCCGGGCATCTTTTCTCGAAAAACCGCTTCCTCGCTGCGCAGATGCAGGCCTATCTGACCGATGATCTGTGGCTCACCCTCGCGCGCCACGCCAACGCGATGGGCGCAGCACTTGCCAATGGCCTGACCGGCATCCCCGGCGCCACCCTGCGCCATCCGGTTCAGGCCAATATACTTTTTCCCGAATGGCCCGAGGGCACCAACGCCCGTGCCTTCGCCAAAGGTGCTGCCTATTACGGTTTTCCCGCCCCAAAGGGCCGTGAGGCTGCCCGACTTGTGGCGTCATGGTCCACCACTTCAGCCGATGTTGATAACCTGATCGCGGCGCTGCGCTAACACCTGTCCAGATGCGCCTGAACCACCGGCGCAATCCGGGCCGCATGGCTGATTGGCACCATATGCCCCGCGCCCGGCACCACCAGCCGCTGCACCTGCGGCAACCGCCGCGCCAGTTCGCCGTGGATTGCCGCGATCACCGCGGGCGACTCCGCCCCCTCGATCAGCAACACAGGCAGCCCCAGCGCCTCAAGCCCCATATAGCGCAACAGCCCCGCTGTATCGCCCAACAGCACCGGATTCAGCGCCACAATCTGGCCGATCCGCGCCTCCATATAGTGCTGCGCCCGCGCTGGCAGATCGGCAAAGGCCACGCCATTGCCCCAGATACCATGGAAAAACGCCGTCGCATCACGCCACTGCCCCGCCGTCCGCATCCGCGCCATTTGCAGATGCTGCGCCTCAAATGCCGCAAAAGCCGGACGTCCGGCATCGCGCGCGGCGGCAAAAATCACCGGCTCGCACAGGGTCAGACTGCGCACCAGTTCCGGCCGTTCCAGCGCGATGCGCAAAGCAACCGTGCCGCCAAAGGAATGGCCAATGAGATCAATCGCCTCGCCACCGCCTAAACTTTCTGCCAACGCCACCGCCTCGCGCGTTGCTTGCCCGTGCAGATCGCTTTTGCCATCCCACTCGGGTTGCCGCCCATGCCCCGGCGCATCCAGTGCCGTCACCGTCACGCCCTGCAAAGCCTCGGCCAACCCCGACCACGCCCCCGCATGCGCAAGCGAGCAATGCAGCGCCAGAACAGGCCGCGCGCCGCCCCGGTTCCACTGTCGCGACGGCAACAACGCATTCATATCTTTCGCCATTCAGAGTTTTCCCGCCAAATGCAGATCCAGATCGTCCAGGCGGTCCTGCCCCCAGAATTTCTGCTCTCCCACCACAAAGAACGGCATCCCGAACACACCTCTGCCCACTGCTTCTTCCAGATTGGCGGCATAGGTTTCCGCCGCCATCAGCATCCCCCGATCCGCAATGGCAGGGTCAAAACCTGTCGTCACAAGCAAATCCCGGATCACCGCATCGTCGGAAATATCGCGCCCCTCGGCCCAGACTGCGCGGCCAAATCCATGTGCAAGCCCCGCAAGATCGCCGCCACCTGCCGCCTGCGCTGCAATCAGCGCATAGGCGGCAGGCGCAGGATTGGCCCCGGAAAACATCGGCTGCGGGTTGTATTTCATCCCCAGTTTCCGCGCCTGACGCTCGCGATCCTGCGCCGAATACTCATTGCGCGAAGGATGTCGCTCGGCCCGCACCTTGCCACCGGTGCGCGCAAAAAGCTGGGGTGCGTCCACGGGTTTGTAGACCAGTTTCACACCATGGCGCCCCGCAATCTCGGCCGGCCGCGTCCCGGCAAGATAGACATAGGGCGATTGCAAGGCCAGATAGTAATCAATCTGCGACATGATGGGCTCCAATAGGGGGTAAGGCGGTTTTCAAGACCCTAGCCCGGTGATAAGCGGTGTCAACGTCGCGAATCCGTGCAAACCCTCCCCACCACAGGACCATGCCATGCCCGCCAAGACCGAGCCGAAACTTATCGCTGGCAATGCCAATATGACATTGGCAAAATCCATCTCGCGCCGCATGTCGATGCATAGGGGAATCGCCGTCAATCTGGTGGACGCACGGGTAGAACGCTTCAACGACCAGGAGATTTTCGTCGAGGTTTACGAGAATGTGCGCGGTGAGGATATGTATATCATCCAACCTACCTCGAATCCGGCCAATGACAATCTGATGGAACTTCTGATCATGGCCGATGCCCTGCGCCGCTCTTCCGCCGATCGCATCACCGCCGTGATCCCCTATTTCGGCTATGCACGGCAAGACCGCCGCGCCAAGGCCCGCACCCCGATTACCGCAAAGCTGGTCGCCAATATGATCACCGAGGCCGGGATCGACCGGGTGCTGACGCTCGACCTTCATGCCGCCCAGATTCAGGGATTTTTCGACATTCCTGTGGATAACCTTTACGCCTCTCCGGTATTTGCCCTTGATATCGAACATAATTTCCAAGGTCAGATGGAGGATCTGATGATCATCTCCCCCGATGTCGGCGGCGTTGCCCGTGCGCGCGAATTGGCCAAACGGATCAACGCGCCTCTCGCCATCGTGGACAAGCGCCGCGAAAAAGCCGGTGAGATTGCCGAAATGATCGTGATCGGGTCGGTCCAGGGCAAGAAATGTATCATTGTCGATGACATCTGTGACACTGCAGGCACGTTGTGCAAGGCCGCTGAAGTACTGCTGCAAAATGGAGCGACGGAGGTTCACGCTTATATCACCCACGGCGTGCTGTCGGGTCCGGCAGTTGAGCGGGTGCAAAATTCGGTGATGAAATCGCTGGTGATCACTGATTCCATCGAGCCGACCGAGGCCGTCCGCGCCTGCAAGAACATCCGTATCGTGCCAACCGCTCCGATGTTCGCCCAAGCCATCCTGAACATCTGGAACGGCACGAGCGTGTCATCGCTGTTTGAAACCGACACGCTGGTTCCGATCTACGAAGGCATGTATCAGCGTCCCTGATCGGTACGAATTGAGCGGCGGCTATGCCACGTCCCAATCATCATCCCCGCGCAGTGGTCCTACAGCCAGCCAATCGGCGCGCACCCGTGCCACACGCGTATCACCCCAGGTGCGGAAAACCAGATGAAAGCCGGTCTCGCTGACCTCTTCGGCGGAGATTTCAGCGCGGGCGTTGTGCTTATGGTCGGTATCCCACATCGAGATCGATACCATCACCGACGGCACTTCGGCAAAAGCCTCCTTGAAACGGATCATATGGCGGCTTTCGCGGTCACCCTGCCCGGTCCACATCACACCATCATCGGCAAAGTCAGAAAACAGGACGCGACTGCCCTGTTCGATACCAACCGTGCCAGATGATAGACGCTTCATTCGAACCCCAGTGATTCAGAGCAGACTAGCGGGCAATTCAGACAATAAAAGGTCGAAAAAACAAAAGGCCCCGCCATAGCAGGGCCTTTGCACTCTTTGATTGAAATCAGTGGCCGGTAGCGGCGCGCATCGCCACAAGATCGGCCATCGCCTTGTCGGCAGCATCTTTGTCCAACGCCACCGCCGTCGCCTCAGTGGCATCGGCAATCATCGCGTCCAGGATCGCGGGTGTCACTTCTTCCAGTGGCACCGCGCGTTCGGCCAGAACCGAAACGCCGGTGGCGGTGATCTCGGCAAATCCGCCCGTCACCACATAGGATTTCACGCCTTCCGCGCCATGCGCACGCAAGATGCCGGCGCGCAGGGTGGTGATGGTGGGGGCATGCCCCTCCATCGCAGTCATGTCACCATCGGTGCCCGGAATATTCACCTCGGTGGCCGCCAGCGAGGCAAGCCGCCGCTCGGGTGAAACCAGATCGAATTGCAGCGTTCCAGCCATATCGCCCCCTTAGGCCGCAGCCGCGGCGAGACGCTGGGCTTTGGCTTTCACTTCTTCAATATCGCCGACCATGTAGAAGGCCGCTTCCGGCAAATGATCATATTCGCCAGCCACAACCGCCTTGAACGAGGCGATGGTTTTCTCCAGCGGAACCTGCACACCGTCCGAGCCGGTGAACACCTTTGCCACGTCGAAGGGCTGCGACAGGAAGCGCTGGATTTTGCGCGCGCGCGCCACCGTCAGTTTGTCTTCTTCGCTCAACTCGTCCATCCCGAGGATGGCGATGATGTCCTGCAACGACTTGTAGCGCTGCAAAATGCCCTGAACCGAACGCGCCACATCGTAATGCTCCTGGCCCACAACCAGCGGGTCCATCAGACGCGAGGTGGAGTCAAGCGGGTCAACTGCCGGATAGATCCCGAGTTCCGAGATCGCACGCGACAGGTTGGTGGTGGCGTCCAAGTGGGCGAACGAGGTTGCCGGAGCTGGGTCGGTCAAGTCATCGGCAGGCACGTAAATCGCCTGAACCGAGGTGATCGAGCCGGCTTTGGTTGAGGTGATGCGCTCTTGCAAAGCGCCCATGTCGGTGGCCAGCGTCGGCTGATAGCCCACGGCCGAAGGAATACGGCCCAACAGAGCCGACACTTCGGAACCGGCCTGCGTAAAGCGGAAGATGTTGTCCACAAAGAACAAAACGTCGGTACCCGACTGATCGCGGAACTGCTCGGCCAGCGTCAGACCGGTCAGCGCCACGCGCATACGCGCTCCTGGTGGCTCGTTCATCTGGCCGTAAACAAGCGCCACTTTCGATTTCGTCATGTCTTCCAGGTTGATAACCCCGGATTCGATCATCTCGTGGTAAAGGTCGTTGCCCTCACGGGTGCGCTCGCCCACGCCCGCAAATACCGAAAAGCCCGAGTGCACTTTGGCGATGTTGTTGATCAATTCCATGATCAGAACCGTCTTGCCCACACCAGCGCCACCAAAGAGGCCGATCTTGCCGCCTTTGGCATAGGGCGCCAAAAGGTCGATCACCTTGATGCCGGTCACCAGCACTTCGGAAGAAGTTGCCTGCTCGGCAAAGGTCGGTGCCGCGCGGTGGATCGAGCGCGTTTCCGTGGCCACAACCGGGCCCTTTTCGTCAACCGGCTCGCCGATCACGTTCAGGATGCGACCGAGAGTGGCATCGCCCACCGGAACCGAAATCGGGCCACCAAGGTCGGCCACAATCGCGCCGCGAACCAGACCTTCGGTCCCGTCCATGGCGATGGTGCGCACGGTGCCTTCGCCAAGATGCTGGGCCACTTCCAGAACCAGACGCTTGCCGTTATTGGTGGTTTCCAGCGCGTTTAAAATCGCGGGAAGCTCGCCTGTGAACTGCACGTCCACGACTGCGCCGATCACCTGAGTGATCTTGCCTGCGCCTGCCGCGGCAGCTGCTTTCGGTGCTTTTGCCATGTCGTTTCTCCGGTTCCTCAGAGCGCCTCAGCGCCCGAAATGATTTCGATAAGCTCTTTGGTGATCGCGGCTTGCCG
>JAGPBG010000105.1 GCA_018063485.1 Cypionkella sp. | reverse complement strand
AAATCTCACCGCAAACCAATACGGCGCTTGAGGGGCTTTACATGTCTAACGGTATGTATTGCACCCAATGCGAGGCCGAGGGCTTTCGCAAGATCACCTATTATCCCGACCGCCCGGATGTGATGGTGCGGTTTCAGGTGAAGATTGAAAGCGATCTGCCGGTGCTGCTGTCGAACGGCAATCCGATGGGCGCGCGCGGGCAATGGGATGATCCCTGGCCAAAACCGGCCTATCTGTTTGCGCTGGTGGCGGGCGATCTGGTGGCGCATTCGGATCAGTTCACCACGATGTCGGGGCGCAAGGTGGCGCTGAACATCTGGGTGCGCCGGGGCGATGAAACCCTGTGCGCCTATGCGATGGATGCGCTGAAACGCTCGATGCGCTGGGATGAGACCGAATATGGACGCGAATACGATTTGGATATTTTCAACATTGTGGCCGTTGATGACTTCAATATGGGGGCAATGGAGAACAAGGGCTTGAACATTTTCAACTCTCGCTATGTTTTGGCCAGTGCTGAAACCGCGACGGACGATGATTTCGCCCGCATCGAATCCATCATCGCACATGAATATTTCCACAACTGGACCGGCAACCGGATCACCTGCCGCGATTGGTTCCAACTGTGCCTGAAGGAGGGGCTGACAGTGTTTCGTGACCAGCAGTTTTCCGGTGACATGCGCAGTCCCGCCGTCAAGAGGATCGAGGATGTGCTGATGCTGCGCGCGCGCCAGTTTCGCGAAGATGGCGGGCCATTGGCGCATCCGGTGCGACCTGATCATTACATCGAGATCAACAATTTCTATACTGCGACCGTCTATGAAAAGGGCGCGGAAGTGATCGGGATGCTGAAAACGCTGGTCGGCGATGCAGGGTATCGGGCGGCGCTCGATCTCTATTTTGAGCGCCACGACGGTGAGGCCGCAACGATCGAGGATTGGTTGAAGGTGTTCGAGGATGCCACCGGGCGCGATCTGACGCAGTTCAAGCGCTGGTATACCGATGCCGGAACCCCACGGGTGAAAGTGTCGGAAAGCTGGGACGCCGGGCGCTATGAATTGACGCTGGAACAGGTCAATCCATTGGGGCAGGGCGGGGCCAAGGTGATTCCCGTGGCCGTTGGGTTGTTGAACCCGAATGGCGATGAGGTGGTGGGCACAAGGGTGCTTGAATTGACCGAAGCCCGGCAGAGTTTTGCCTTCGAGGGTTTGGCATCGCGGCCTATCCCTTCGATTTTGCGGGGCTTTTCGGCGCCGGTGATTTTGGAGCGCGCAGTTTCCAGTGCCGAACGTGCCTTCCTGTTGGCGCATGACACCGACCCGTTCAACCGCTGGGAATCGGGGCGGGCGCTGGCGAAAGAAACATTGGCGCGAATGGTGACCGATGGGGCCGAGCCTTCAGGCGATTTGCTGGAGGGGCTGTCGCTACTGGCCGCCGACAGTCGTCTTGATCCGGCGTTTCGCGCCCTAGTTCTACGCTTGCCCGGCGAGGATGACATGGCGGCGACCTTGTTCGCGGCGGGCCATGTGCCTGATCCCGCGGGCATTCATAACGCGCGCAAGCGGCTGTATCGGGCGCTGGCCAAGGCGATGCTGCCGCAATTGGCAGGGCTCTTGTCGGCAAATCATGTGCCGGGGGCCTATGATCCGGCACAATCGGGGCCGCGCGCGCTGCGCCTGTCGGTGCTGGGTCTGATCGCGCAATTGGATGGCGGCGAGGCCGCGCGCCGGGCCTTTGCTGTGGCCGACAACATGACCGAAAGCTCTGGCGCGCTGGCCATTTTGCTGGAGATTGGCGCGGGAGCGGCGGAACTGGCTGCCTTTGCGAAGAAATGGGCACCCGACCGGCTGGTGATGGATAAGTGGTTCGCGGTTCAGGTGGCTTTTGCCGAGCCGAACAGAGTCGCGTCTTTGGTTGAGGAGTTGACCGCAAGAGCGGATTTTGATTGGAAAAATCCAAACAGATTCAGGTCGGTGATCGGGGCGCTGACCGGAAATCACGCCGGTTTCCACCACGCTTCGGGAACGGGCTATCGCCTGCTGACCGATTGGCTGCTGCGGCTGGATCCGTTGAATCCGCAGACGGCAGCGCGGATGTCGACGGCCTTTGAGACGATGCCACGCTATGATGTGGATCGTCAGGCGATGATGCGGACCCAGTTGGAGCGGATGCTGGCCAGCAAGGGGCTGAGCCGGGATCTAAGCGAGATGGCCGGGCGGATGCTGAAAGCCTAGCGGCAATAGCTTTGCGCCGAGGTCCATTTGGCAATCTCGGCGCGGGCCGATGCCTTGCGCAAAGGCATCCAGTCACGCCCAACGCCACGGTTGCCGCTTCCCGCGACCACGCCGTCATTCCCAACCTGCGCTGCCACCATATCGACGGCGCATTCCAGATTGGCTCCGCCGTTCTTGAGGGTCGAGGCGGACCGCGCAGTGCAGCCACGATTGGCGGCGCTCTTGGGCGAAATCTGCATGATGCCGATATAGCGCCCGCCTCCCCCCGAAGCCGCCGGGTTCCAGCCGCTTTCATATTTGGCCACCGCCGACAGCAACCCTGACCAGAAGGCGCGGCGATCTTCCACTGACGCCTTGGCATAGCCGGGGCAATAGCCTGCAATATCGTCTGGCACCTGTGACGCCAGCACATCATCGCGCGCGGCGATGGCTGTCAGGCTGCGATGTGTCCATTCCGATGCTTCCGGGCGGTGATCCCAGCGCATCGCGGGTCGCGGGTGTCCAGCGGTTGACAGTGTGGTGCGAACATCGGGCTGATTTGCAGGAACACAAGCGGCAAGGCAGATCACA
Organism: Cypionkella sp.; assembly: GCA_018063485.1. Lineage (GTDB taxonomy): Bacteria > Pseudomonadota > Alphaproteobacteria > Rhodobacterales > Rhodobacteraceae > CBDUEF01. The sequence continues at coordinate 4,422 of JAGPBG010000105.1, read as the reverse complement.
AGGGGCGCAAAACGAAGCGACATCAAACTCACATGGTTGCACCGAACTCCGTGGCCCGGCGCGCGCTTTTGGCAGCGCGAGCGGCTTTCTGGCAAGAAAAGCCTGCGGTTTGCCCGGCCAATCGGCAGATTTCCGCCGCGCTTGCCCTTGCCCCAAACGCGGTGCAACCCTAATAAGGGGCAAGTTTTCAATGAGGCACCCCATGCTTGATCTGACCTATGAGACGCCGAAACCCAAGGTGATCGCCGGCGTAAAGCATGATTGGGAATTGGTGATCGGCATGGAAATCCATGCGCAGGTTGCCTCAAACTCCAAGCTGTTTTCGGGGGCCTCAACCCAAGTTGGGGCGGAACCCAATTCCAATGTGGCCTTTGTCGATGCCGCGATGCCGGGGATGTTGCCGGTGATCAACGAGTTCTGCGTGGAACAAGCGGTGCGCTCGGGGCTTGGCCTCAAGGCGCAGATCAACCTGCGCTCGGCCTTTGACCGCAAGAATTATTTCTACCCCGATCTGCCTCAGGGTTATCAGATTTCGCAGCTATATCACCCAATTGTCGGTGAGGGCGAGGTTCTGGTGGAACTGGCGCCGGGAATTGCGCGGCTGGTACGGATCGAGCGTATCCATCTTGAGCAAGACGCGGGCAAAAGCATCCATGACATGGACCCCACGATGTCTTTCGTTGATTTCAACCGAACCGGCGTGGCTTTGATGGAGATTGTCTCGCGCCCCGATATCCGCAGCCCCGAAGAGGCGACGGCCTATGTCACCAAACTGCGCCAGATCCTGCGCTATCTTGGCACTTGTGACGGCAATATGCAGAACGGCAATCTGCGCGCGGATGTGAATGTCTCGGTCTGCCGGGTTGGGCAGTATGAGAAATATCAGGCGACGCAGGATTTCGCGCATCTGGGAACGCGCTGCGAGATCAAGAACATGAACTCGATGCGGTTCATGACCCAAGCCATTGATCATGAGGCCCGCCGCCAGATCGCGATTCTGGAGGATGGCGGCGTGGTGCATCAGGAAACCCGGCTTTATGACCCTGACAAGGGCGAAACCCGCTCGATGCGCTCCAAGGAAGAGGCGCATGATTACCGCTATTTCCCTTGCCCCGATCTGCTGCCCCTGGAGATCGAGCAAAGTTGGGTCGACGCGATTGCCGCTTCGATGCCCGAATTGCCTGATGCCAAGAAGGCGCGGTTCATGGGCGATTTCGGGCTGACCGATTATGACGCCAATGTGCTGACCGCCGATCTGGAAAACGCGGCGTTTTTCGAGGATGTGGCCAAGGGCCGCGATGGCAAGCAGGCCGCGAATTGGGTGATCAACGAGCTGTTTGGCCGGTTGAACAAAGAGGGCAAAAGCGTGAGTGACAGTCCGGTGACGGCTGGGCAGTTGGGCGGTGTGCTGGATCTGATCGCCAAGGGCACCATTTCGGGCAAGATGGCGAAAGAGCTGTTCGAGATTGTCTGGGCCGAGGGTGGTGATCCCGCCGACGTGGCCGCTGCGCGCGGCATGAAGCAGGAAACCGATACCGGCGCGATTGAAGCGGCGCTGGATGCGCTGATTGCCGCGAATCCTGATCAGGTGGAAAAGGCACGGGTGAATGCCAAACTGGCCGGGTGGTTCACCGGCCAGGTGCTGAAATCAACCGGCGGCAAGGCCAACCCTGCGGTGGTCAATGCGATGGTGGCGCAAAAGCTGGGGCTGTAATTGCTAGCCGTTGCGGTGGCAGACTGCGACATCTCAAGAACTTGGGCTGTGGCGGATTTCCCCGGATATCAGTGTGAATGGCTGTTATGCCACTTGGCCTTGTGGGGCGAATGTTGCTAAACACTGGCTTGCCGTTCAGGAGATTGCCCGATGCCCCGCTATGAATTCAAGGTGATCCCCGCCCCGCGAAAAGGCGAAAAGGCACGGGGGGTCAAATCCTTGGAAGATCGTTTCGCCCTGGCTTTGACTTTGGCGATGAACGAAATGGGGCGCGATGGCTGGGACTATGTGCGCTCGGACAGCCTGCCGGTGGATGAACGGGTGGGCTTTACCGGCTCCAAGACCACCTATCAGAACATGCTGGTGTTTCGGCGCGAAATTTCAGCGACTGTCGCACCAACGGACCGGGCGCTGTTGGTGGACCCTGTTTCAGTGCCGGCGCGCCGGATTGGCCCTGCCGAAATGCCAGCAGGACAGGCGCCACTTATCGGGTCCGCCAAGCCCGACCTTGCCGCCGAGTGATTATCCCGCGGCACGGATTGCATCCGGCAAAGCCGATTCGAAAATGGCAAGTTTTGCCTCATCTCCAAGGCTGACCCTTATGCAGCGATTGAGCGGTGCAACGCCCGGCATCCGCACGAAAACCCTGCGGTCGGCCAAAGCGCGCAGAATTGCACTCGCGTAATCGCCGTTTCGGCCACAATCCATTGTGACGAAATTGGTAGCCGAAGGCAGCGGGGCAAGGCCGTTGGCGCGGGCGATCCCACTCAGGCGGTCGCGGGCCGTCAGGGTTCTTGCGAGGATTTCATCCAGATATCCGTGATCTTGCAGCGCCGCCAGCGCCCCGGCCTGTGCAACGCGCCCCATGCCGAAATGATTGCGCACCTTGTCAAAGGCGGTGGCCAGGGCGGCTGAGGTGATTGCATATCCCACACGCAAGCCTGCCAGCCCATGCGCCTTGGAAAAGGTGCGAAAGCGGATCAGGTTGGGTGTATCGGCTGCGATTACCGGGGCAGTACCCTGGGGCGCAAGGTCTATATAGGCCTCATCCAGCACCAGCAGGGTTTCCTCGGGCAGATCGGCCAGCAGCGCTGCGATGGTTTCGCCGGGATGATGGCTGCCCATCGGGTTGTCGGGGTTGGCCAAGTAGAGGAGGCGCGGTTTTTCTTGTTGGGCGAGGGCCAGCAACGCCTCGGGGTCTTCGTGGTCGCCGCGATAGGGCGCGCGGTGAAGGGTGCCGCCATAGCCTGCGACGTGGAAGTTGAAGGTGGGATAGGCCCCGAGCGAGGTTACCACGGGGCTGCCGGGTTCAATTGTCAGACGGGCGAGGTAACCCAAGAGCCCGTCAATCCCCTCGCCAACCACGATATTTTCGGGGCGGCAGCCGTGGTGGGCGGCCAGAGCCACTTTCAGATCGTGGTTTTCGGGATCACCATACATCCAGGCATCGCGCGCGGCGCGTTCCATCGCTTTGACCGCGGCAGGAGACGGGCCGAAGGTGCTTTCGTTGGCCCCGAGTCGGGCAAGAAAGGCGCGACCCATCTGGCGCTCTTGTGTTTCGGGGCCGACAAAGGGGACGGTCGTTGGCAGCGTGCGCGCGAGGGGCGTAAGGATGGGGGCTTTCATGGCGAGATTTGGCCGGAAACTGCGGCGGCTGGCAAGAGGGATATGGAGCCTGTGCCCGCTCGCGATTTCATGAAGATGCAAATCTGATGAGTTGAGTCTTGATTTGGAGAAAGAATTGAAAATCCGGCGGCTATGCTGATCTGATGTGGCCGTGGAGTCTCGATCAGGGGTATCCGGCGCTAAACAATGTGCACCTCAAGGAAAACGGATAGTGCTCTTGCCGCCCAACCCCTCGCCGGTGCATTCTTTGCGCCATCACTGAAAGAGGCATCCCATGATTCCCGTTAAAGGCTATGCAGGCGCCAAGGTCGCCGTTCTGGGGCTGGGCCGATCTGGGCTCGCCACCGCCCGCGCCCTGCTGGCCGGTGGCGCGGAACCGCTTTTGTGGGACGACAGCCCCGAGGCCCGTGCCAAGGCGGAAGAGGCGGGTTTCATCTGCACCGATCTCAGCCGCTCAGCCACCCTTGATGGCCTCGCCGCCCTTATCACCTCACCCGGCATCCCCCATCTCTACCCCAGCCCCAACAAGACCATCGCCCGCGCGCTTGAGGCTGGCATCCCGGTAGACAATGACATCGGCCTCTTTTTCCGCAGCTTTGCAGGCCCGGACTGGGACAGCTTCGAAACCACCCCCCGCGTGGTTTGCATCACGGGTTCGAACGGCAAGAGCACGACCACGGCGCTGATCCACCACATTCTGGAAGTGGCGGGCCGCCCGACCCAAATGGCTGGAAACATCGGTCGCGGCGTGCTTGATCTCGACCCTGCCAGCGATGGCTGCGTGGTGGTGCTGGAACTGTCCTCCTATCAAACCGACCTCGCCCGCTCACTTACCCCTGACATAGCCGTCTTTACGAACCTCACACCCGATCATCTGGATCGCCATGCCGGCATGGGCGGCTATTTCGCCGCCAAGCGCCGCCTGTTTGCCGAAGGTGGCCCCGACCGCGCTGTGGTGGGGGTGGACGAGGTTGAGGGGCGATATCTTGCCAACCAGCTTTCCGAAGGCCCTGCGGATGATCGGGTGATTCGGATTTCCTCGGGGCAAAAGCTGGAAGGGTTTGGCTGGGCTGTGTTCGCCC
>JAGPBG010000104.1 GCA_018063485.1 Cypionkella sp. | reverse complement strand
CCCCTCCAGATACCGCCGCTTCGCCTCTTCCTGCCGCTGATACTCCCGCACCATACCCTCAATCGCAACTTCATCCGACTTGTCGGCATAGCGGAACTCACTATCCGCATAGCGGTTGATTTCCTGAATAACCATCTCGACCGTAATCGGCGTCATCAGCCCTTTGATCATCGCCATCTTGTCGTCATAGGGCTTGAACAGGAACAAATCCGGCTCGGCCATCCATTCATCGGGCAATTCAAAATCCATCGCCCGCACCTTCACCGCGTCGGTGATGTTCTTGATCGCGCGCCCGGTAAACCGATCATCCGCCAGTTGGATCGCCTTGAGATAAACCCCGAGCCTGGCGAGTGTGTCCAGTTTGCCAATCTCGCCCTGCACCTTGTCCCACACCCGCAACAGCCCGTCTTCATGCGGCTTGGCATGGCCTGCAAAACTGGCCGCCACTGCCTTGCGAATTTCTTGCGCCGCGAACAACTCATGCTGACCCACCGGGATCGCGTGGTTTTTGCCCAACAACAGCGCCAGAATATCAATGTAATCCTCACGGCTTTGCGGCCCATCAACCAGAAACCGCGCCCCTGCCCGCTGCCGCAAGGCATCATCGACGTTTTCCGGGTAATTCGAGAACATCCCAAAGGTGCAATTGCCGCGCACCACGGTATTGGCCCCGGCAAAGGCCCCCATGAACACCGCCGTCACCTCTTGCTGGCCCGCCGAAGATTGCCGATCACCCCGCTTGCCCGCCACCTGATCAATATCGTCAATGGTGCCATAGCCGATCACGCCGGGGTCCAACACGCTGTCAATGAATGCCTTGGCATTCTGCCCCGATTTGCCCTGATAGGAATCAATCTGATCAATCGAGAAATTCTGATACCGGAACGGATAGCCCGCTACCTTGCAGTAATCATTCAGCAATCCGGCCATCATCTGGATCAGCGTGGTCTTGCCGGTGCCCGGTTTCCCATCGCCCATAAAGGTAAAGATAAACCCGCCCAATTCGGCAAACGGGTTCAGCTTGCGTTCAAAATCATAGGCCATCAGCATCTTTGCCAACCGCAGGCTTTGGTATTTCGCGATATGGTTGCCCACCACTTCCGAGGGCTTTTTGAACTGCATCGTCAGCGCGCCACCCTTGGCCGCCCGCGCCGGTTTGAACCCGGCTATCGCCAGACCATCCGCCTCAACCCGCCAGGAGTTTTGCGCGAATGCCCCGCTGCGCGGCGCCGTCTCGGCCCGCAGCGCCACCCGCGCCATCAAGGCCTCGCAAAACGCCGCGATCACCGCAAGCAGCCGTGGCTCGTCACTGGCCAGCGTGGCGATATCTTGATCCAACTCCCACAGCGCACCCTGCAAGGCCAAAGGCGCGTTATCCGTCAGAACCTCCTCCACCTCACCGATTTCCACTGTTACCGCGCCCAACATCGGCGCGAGCAAAAACGCGGTGGCATTGGCAAAGGTGTAAAGCTGCGCCAAAGCATCGGCGGCCAGAAGTTCCGCAAACTCGGCCCTGCGCGGCTCGGGCAACCGCCCTTCCAGATTGGCCTTTTTCAACTCGCCCAGTCCCGATTGCGCGGCAAGGGTTTCCCCCATCGCAAGCGCAATCGCGAGACCCCGGCGCAACGCATGCAGCGCCCCGGCCTGCACCGGCGATACCAACCCATCGCCCAAGCCCTCAATCCGTTCAAGCAGCCGCACCCCCCCGGCGCGCGTGGTCGACCGCGTCACCATCCCCGGCGTGGTGGATCGAAACATCGGCCGCGTGCCGATCCCCGGCGAACGTTCCACCTTGGCCACCTCATTGGCCCTGGCCAAACGCGGCGCATGGTCGAACCCGGTCAAAAGCGCCAGAGCCGCATCATATTGCGCCCGGATCGTTTCCTCCCGCAGTTCCATCGTATCGCGCCCAGCACTCATGCCACTCTCCTAAGCCTTTGAAATTTAACGTGCGGGAATGATCTTGCCGCCATCGCCCACCACAAATTTGCGCAAATCCCTCAAGCCTGGCGGGTTCATCTCGGCCAAGACCTGATAGGGCCGCTCGGGCAAGATCACCATTCGCTCCATCCGCGTCACCCCGCTTTCCGCGCCGCCGAACGGATCAAGTTTGAACACTTGCCGCTCGGCAGAGGAAAACCAGCCCTCCTTGACCTCTTCCTCACGGTCCGAGATCAAATCCTCCACCGTCCAGACCAGCGCCCAATCGTCACCATCATCCGCCTGCGCATCCGCCAGCACCTGCGAAATCGGCCCCGATTGCAGGGTGAAATCATGGCTATACATCGGCCCCAAAGTGAACCGCCGCAACCGTTTTGGATGCAAGCCGCTGAAATCCTTGTCAAACCCTTGGGCAATTGTTAGCAACTTCAGCCCTGCAATTGATTGTGCCATCAGATGCGCCTGCGCCTGCGGCCAGCGTCTGTCATCATTGGGCAAGGGCGTACGGCCCGAATCCTCGACATCCAGCAAATAGACCACCGGCAAATTCACCTGCGTATCATAAACCGCCCAATGCACCAAAAAATGCCGCCGCTTGCCGACATCTTCGATCCATTGCACATCAGGATCGTTGCGCGCCCAAAACAGGCCGCCCGCGCCCAGATGCTCGCGCATCCCCACCGCCAGCGCCTCATAATAAAGCCGCTGGCTAAGAGCGAATTGCAAAGCCACCGGCGAGGCCAGATCGCGCACGATCTGGCGCACCATGCGGTCTTTCAACTCGGCCTCGGCGGCCATGCCGGCCAGATGTTTGCCCGCCTGCGCCGCGTCCAGTGCCATCAGCATCAACTCTTGCGCCACCGGAAAGCCCGACTCGTGGCGATCAAAGGTCAAATGCGCCGCCCCATCGGCCCGCCCTGTCATCAGATACTTATGACTCAACGCCCGAAACGTATTGGTCAAAGCCGCCAGATACCGTCCCAGAATCCGCGCCTCGGTTCGGGTCAAACGGCCCTCTGCCTCGACCTCACCGGCCACCCGCAACATATGCCCGGTGATCCGTTCGAACTTGGCAAAATACCGCCGCGCCGTCAGCGTGTCATAAACTTCCTGATGATCTTCCGTCAGCACATCCTTGACGTCAGCCACCGCTCATTCCCCGTAGGCATTCTTGTCGTGCTTCTCGACAATCTTGGCAAAACGGCGGGCAAAGCGTTCATCCGCCTTGGCTTTCTGCTCGAGGACTTGGCGCGCGAACACCATATGCGCCTCATGCGCTTCCAGCATATCGGCCATCTTGCTGTTGGTCGCAGCCCCGATCGCTGCCATCGCCGTCTGCGCCTCCTGGTCGGTTTTCACGCCGATCTCGTTGATTCGATGCGCCACATCCTGCTGCTGCGCGGTTTTCAAGCTGCTGCTCAAAGCATCATAAAGCACCACCCGCTGCTTGGTATCGGTTTGCAGTTTATTGATCAAAACCAATTGCGTTGCCGCCTGATTGGTCAGGCTGTCCACCCAGGTCTTGCCCTTTTCGATATAGCGCTCCAGCGTCTGGCTTTTGGCAAGCTGCACCTGCTCGTCCTGCACCATCGCATTGTAACGCCCGTTCAGCGTGGCCAGTTCGGTTTCCAGCTTGGTCCGCGCGCCCGCGTCCTGTTCGACCGAGATCTTGTTTTCCAGCTCGATGATCCTGGGATCAAGTGCCGCAATCTCGGCCCGCACGGCCTCAAGGCTGTGCACTGCCGCCTCACGGTCGGTCAGAGTGGTGCCGAGATTGGACTCCACCTTGGCCTTTTGCCCGTTCAACAAGTCCAACTGGCCTTGCAGCAGCTTGACGATAATGTCGGATTTCCCGATCAGATCCTGCAATTTCGTATCAATCGAGGCCGTGCGCATCCGCTCTTGCCGCATCGATTCCGATTTGGCCCCCGAGAAGATCCCGATGAAACTCTCCATCCCGGTTTTCGAGCGCATCTCCTCGAAATCTTTGGAAAACCCCGCCGTTACATCATCCAGGCCCATGATCAACTCGGCAATATTGGCGTTCATCAGTTCGGTATGCTGGTGAACATCCTCCAGCGTGGCGTTTTCGATATCCACGACCACCTCACCCGCATCCAGCTTGGCGCGCGCCGCTTCAATCTTGCTGGTAATCTCGGAAATCTTGGATTGTGCCGCCGAAACCTGTGCTTGGCTTTCTTTGATCTGCGTTTCGAAATCGGCCATACGACCCTCCGTTGGAATGAACTGCCCTGATATAGGCATGTTACTGCTACTTACATCACTTGGACCCCGAGAATTCGCATTGCCCGCACCCAAAGGCGCGGCACTCTGATCCCATGGCCGATCCTGCAATACTTGCCGAAATTGCCCCTCGCCGCCAAGCCCTTATCGCCACGCCCGCAGCGAACCCGTCGGGGATCGCGAGATCAGAGCGGCATGTCCGCGCTTGCAGGTGTCAAACCGGAATATTGTCGATCAAGCGCACACCGTCCAGCCAAGCCGCCGCCAACATTCTGCGCGGGCGTGCAGGATCATCCGAAGGCAGCAAACTCGCGGAATCGCGCAATTCGATATATTCCACTCGCTCGAAGCCCGCCGCACGCATCTTTTCAGCGGCTTCTCGGATCGCCATACGGTCCGATTGCCCCGAACGGATATCTTCGGCAGCCGCAGAAATCGCGGCATAGAGCACCGGAGCCTTGGCCCGCGCATCATCCCCAAGACGCAGGTTGCGCGAACTCATCGCCAACCCATCGGCCTCGCGGATCGTCTCACAACCAACGACCGTTACGGCCAGATTAAGATCAGCCACCAGCTTTTGCACCACCTGCAATTGCTGCCAGTCCTTTTGCCCGAAATAGCCCCGATCAGCCATGCTCATGCCAAACAGCTTGGTCACCACCGTCGCCACACCGTCAAAATGCCCCGGCCGCATCCGGCCTTCCAGCGGCTCGGACACGCCTGCCACGCTGACGACCGAGCCGAAGGCTTCGGGGTAAACCTCCGCCACCGGCGGCGCAAAGATCACATCCACCGGCACCGTCGCCAACAGCGCCGCATCCGCCGCTTCGGTGCGCGGATATTTCTTCAGATCCTCGGGGTTGTTGAACTGCATCGGGTTGACGAAAATCGTCACGATCACCCGCTCACACTCGACTCTGGCTGCGCGCGCAAGGCTCAGATGCCCGTCATGCAGCGCGCCCATCGTCGGCACCACGCCCACAATCGCGCCCTCGGCCTTCCAGCCGCGCACAAGCGCGCGCAATTGGGCCACCGTCCGCACAATCGGCGTCAAGATCTTGTGCCTTTCAGCACATCGGCGAAGGAATGCTCCTCGGCGGGAAACGCCCTGCTGCGCACCTCCGCCGCATAGGCCGCAATCGCCTCATCCGCCAAGCGCCCCAATTCGGCATAGCGTTTCACGAATTTCGGGCGAAACTCGGTGAACAGGCCCAGCATATCGTCAATCACCAACACCTGCCCGTCGCACTGCACTCCGGCCCCGATACCAATCGTCGGAATTTCAAGGCTTTGCGTGATCCGCGCCGCCAGACCTATCGGCACCTTTTCCAACACCACGGCAAACGCCCCTGCGGCTTCAACCGCGCGCGCATCCTCCATCACCCGGTCAGCCTCGCCCTCACGGCCCACCACAACATAGCCACCAAGTGTGTTCACCGATTGCGGCGTCAGACCGATGTGGGCCATCACCGGCACACCCCGCGCCACGAGAAACGCGATCGTTTCCATCATATGTGCGCCGCCCTCCAGCTTGACCGCTGGCGCGCCGGTTTCCGCCATCAGCCGCGCGGCATTGCGATAGGCCTGCTGTGGGCTTTCCTCATAACTGCCAAAGGGCATGTCGATCACGGCCATCGCGCGCGTCAGCCCCTTTACCACCGAACGCCCATGCAGGATCATCATCTCCATGGTCACGCCAAGGGTTGAAGGCATCCCATGCAGCACCATCCCCACCGAATCGCCAACCAGTGCAATGTCGCAATGCGCATCGACCAGCCGCGCGCCGGGGGTGGTATAGGCGGTCAACACCACCAAAGGTGCGCTGCCCTTGCGCGCCCGGATATCTGGGGGCAACACCGCCCGAACTGCAGAGGTTGCACTCATCGTTTTGGCCTCGTTGCTACCCAATCGCGGCCTATATGGGCATATTGCCAGCGCATCCGCAAGATTCTTGCGCTGCATTGCAGCACCAAAGGCTTGACCGCCGGTGCAGTTACCCCAACTCTGGGGCAAAGTAACAGGAGTCCCCATGTCGAACCCAACCCGCGTCGCCCAATCCGGCATCAGCCCTGAAATCTCACGCCCCGATGCAGCCAAACTGCTTGCCGGCGATCCGGTTCACAGTTCATGGCCCGTCGAGGAACGCGGCAATATCTTTTGCGGAATGTGGCAGTCCACCCCAGGCAAATGGCGGGTCAGCTATACCGAGTGGGAGTATTTCCATATCCTGTCCGGCCATTCGATCCTGACCGACTCGGAAGGTACCATCACCAACCTGAAGGCCGGAGACAGCTATGTGCTGCGCCCCGGCCTGTCTGGCACTTGGGAGGTGGTTGAGACCACCCTCAAGGACTATGTGGTGATCACATAGCCGCAACCGGATCCAGCGCCGGGCAATCCTCGGCGCTGATACCTTGGCGCTTGCAGGCCGAAAGCCGCTTTTTGTCAGCCTTGGCGGCCTCTTTGGCGGCTTTCTCGGCGAGCAAAGCCGCGTTTTCTGCTTTGATCCGCTCTTCAGCGGCAATTCTCAAGATATCCGCTTCCTTGCGAGCCTGATTCTCGGGCGTATCCGGCACCGCGCGGCCATAGGCGTCATCCATATAGGGGCCCTCGATCGCAAGGCTTTCCTCCAGCGTTCGCACCTTTACCGCAGCACCTGGCTCTATGCGGTCGTAAAGCTGCATGGCATCCTGGTTGAAAAGCCGGATACAGCCTGCCGAAGTGGCGTGGCCGATGGATTCGTTCTGAATGGTGCCATGGATGCGGAACATGGTGTCGCGGCCGCCGCGATACAAATAGAGCGCCCGCGCGCCCAATGGATTCTCCAATCCGCCCGGCAAACCGCCCGCATATTGCGCATACATGTCCGGGCGCGAGCGCACCATATTTGCCGTCGGTTGCCAGCTTGGCCACATCGCCTTGCGGCCGATCACGCCATTGCCGCGAAACGACAACCCCTCACGACCGACCGCCACCGCATAACGCGTGGCACGGCCGCCCTCTTCCACCAGATAAAGTTTGCGCGCATGGGTATCGACCACAATCGTCCCCGGTGCCTCATTACC
>JAGPBG010000103.1 GCA_018063485.1 Cypionkella sp. | reverse complement strand
AATATCCTGCCGCCCTTGGCCAGCCAACCCTTGACGGCGGTTGGGACCAGCACGATGCAAACTGCACCAAAACCTGCCGCTGCGGTAACCCAAGCCACTTACATTCCGCAAGCCCCGTTGATGGTGCAGCCCCCCCTTCAACCTGATTTGCAATCTGTTGCCGCCGCTGTGACCGGCAAGATCATGTATGTGCTGCCCAAATCAGCAAATGTGCGCGCTGGCCCCGGCACTGATAGCGAAGTGCTGGAGCGCCTGACCAAGGGCGAGGCGGTTTTGGTTGTGGCCGAAGGCCCCGACGGCTGGTCGCTGATCCGAATCGAGGGCGATGGCTTCGAAGGCTATGTCGCCACGCGGCTTTTGACCGAATAGTCTTGAATCATCGGTACAGGGCGGCCTAGACGGGCAATACGCTTGTTCGGGGGCCTCATGCAGCGCACGGTTTTGATTACGGGGTGCTCGTCGGGCATCGGGTTGGACGCCGCCCGCACGATGGCGCTGCGCGGTTGGCGGGTTTTCGCCACCTGCCGCAAAGAGGCCGATTGCGAAAGACTGCGCGTCGAGGGGCTGGAAAGTTTCCGGCTTGATTACGAAGATGAAGCCAGCATTGCGGCCGCAATGGATGAAATCGCCGCGCGGGGTGGCCGCTTGGATGCGCTTTTCAACAACGGCGCTTTCGCCTGTCCGGGCGCGGTCGAAGACCTGCCCCGCGGCGCTCTGCGCGCAATTTTCGAGACCAATCTTTTCGGCTATCACGACCTCACCCGCAGGGTGATCCCCTTGATGCGCGCCCAAGGCGATGGGCGGATTGTCAATTGTTCCTCGGTGCTTGGCCTTGTCGGCATCAAATGGCGCGGGGCCTATGTGGCGACAAAATTCGCCATGGAAGGGCTGACGGATGTATTGCGGCTGGAAATGGCCGGCACCGGCATCAAGGTGATTCTGATCGAACCCGGCCCGATCACCAGTTCCATCCGCGTCAATGCCATCCCGCATTTCGAACGCTGGATTGATTGGCAAAACTCGGCGCGCAAAGCCGAATACGAATCCCTGCGCCACCGCCTTTACACCGCCAGCGGCCCTGACCGGTTCGAACTTCCCGCCAGCGCCGTCACTGCCAAACTGATCCATGCACTCGAAAGCCCGCGACCGAAGCCGCGCTATTATGTGACCCTGCCGACCTATCTTTCCGGTTTCATGCGGCGCATATTGCCGACGCGATTGCTGGATTGGGTGGTCAGCAAGGGCTGATGCGAAATTCACCCTCGCAAATTCCGCCACGGCCCCTAGATCAACCTCAAACCGCCAACCCCGAGGCATCCATGTTTACCAGCCCTCTGTTCATCCTTGGCATCCTCGCCTGTTTTGTCACCCTGATCATCCTGATGATCGGTATCGGCAGCTTTGCAAAAGGCGGCGAATTCGACAAGAAACACTCCAACCGCCTGATGCGCTACCGCATCATCGCACAGGCAGTTGCAGTGATCATCATCGTGGGCTTTGCCTATTTCCGCAGTAAGGGATAAGAAATGGTCGTTCTTTCAAAGATTTACACCAGAACCGGCGATGCCGGTGAAACCGCTTTGGGCAATGGCGCACGGGTGGCAAAACACTCCGCCCGCGTGAACGCCTATGGCACGGTCGATGAAACCAACGCCACAGTTGGCCTTGCGCGCCAACATTCGGGGGATATGGATGCGGCCCTTGCCCGCATCTCGAATGATCTGTTCGATCTGGGCGCCGATCTTTGCACTCCCGACATGCACAAAGACGCCACTGCCGAATACCCCCCCCTGCGGATGATTGCCGCACAGGTAGACCGGCTGGAACATGAGATTGACGCGATGAATACCAAGCTGACCCCCTTGCGCAGTTTCATCCTGCCGGGTGGTTCACCGCTTGCCGCCCAATTGCACCTGTGCCGCACCGTGTGCCGCCGTGCCGAGCGTCTGGTGGTGGAACTCGCGACCATAGAAGAAGTGAATCCCGATGCGGCGAAATATCTCAATCGCCTGTCGGACTGGTTCTTTGTCGCGGGCCGCATCGCCAATAACGATGGCAAGGATGACGTGCTTTGGGTGCCCGGCCTGACCCGCTAGAGGCAAGACGCGACGTCTGGTCCCACTCCTTTGTCGGTTTTGGTCTGTCGCAGGGCCCTGTAAACCGCTAAGAGGCTGCGAGAGCTTGGGCCGGCCCCTTCGGGCCGAAATGATGGAGATTTACGGCGATGAAGGTTTTGGTGCCTGTCAAACGCGTGATCGACTATAACGTGAAAGTGCGCGTCAAGGCGGACGGAAGCGGTGTCGATCTGGCCAATGTGAAAATGTCGATGAACCCCTTTGATGAGATTGCCGTCGAAGAGGCGATCCGGTTGAAGGAAAAAGGCGTCGTCACCGAGGTGATCGTCGTTTCCATCGGCGTCAAGCAGTCTCAGGAAACCCTGCGCACCGCGCTTGCGATGGGGGCAGATCGCGCGATTCTGATCGAGGCAACCGACAACGTCCACACCGATATCGAGCCTCTGGCCGTTGCGAAACTCTTGGCTGCGGTCGTCAAGGAAGAAGCCCCCGGTCTGGTTCTGGCGGGCAAACAGGCGATCGACAACGACATGAACGCCACCGGGCAGATGCTTTCGGCCCTGCTCGGCTGGTCACAGGCCACATTCGTTTCCGAACTGGCGATTGACGGCGACAAGGCCGTGGTGACCCGCGAGGTCGATGGCGGGTTGCAGACGATCTCGGTGAAAATGCCGACGATTGTGACCGTCGATCTGCGTTTGAACGAGCCGCGCTATGCCAGCCTGCCGAATATCATGAAGGCCAAGGCGAAACCTTTGGCGACGAAAACTCCGGCAGATTACGGCGTGGATGTTTCGCCGCGCCTGACCATCCTGAAAACCGTTGAGCCCGCAGGCCGCAAGGCTGGCGTCAAAGTGGCCTCGGTAGACGAGTTGATTGCGAAACTCAAAGACGAAGCAGGGGTGATCTGATGGCCGTTCTTCTTTTGGCAGATGTGAATGAGGGCCAATTGGCCACCGACAGCGTCGGCAAGACCCTTGCCGCTATTGCCTCGCTGGGCGATGTGCATGTGCTGGTGGCAGGCGAAGGTGGCGACGCCGCCGCAGCCGAGGCCGCCACGCTGAAAGGCGTGTCCAAGGTGCTGTTCGCGGGCGATCACGCCTATTGCCACGGGATGGCGGAATCCACCGCAGCACTGGTGGTCAGCCTGGCAGGCGATTACAGCCACATCTGTGGTGCCGCTACCGCCTTCAACAAGAACGTGCTCCCCCGCGTGGCCGCTTTGCTTGACGTGATGGTGATGTCTGACGTGACCGCCGTGGTCGATGCCGAAACCTTCGAGCGCCCGATCTATGCCGGCAACGCCATTCAGACCGTGAAATCGGTCGATGGGAAAAAGGTCTTCACCGTCCGCACCGCCGCCTTTACGGCCGTGGATGCAGGCGGTTCGGCCCCGGTTGCGCCGGTGTCCGGCCCGGTTGCGGATGGCCTGTCGTCATGGGTTGAAGACAAGGTTGCCACCTCGGACCGCCCCGAACTGACCAGCGCAGGCATCGTGGTTTCCGGTGGTCGTGGTGTTGGATCGAAAGAAAGTTTCGATCTGATCGAAAAACTGGCCGACAAACTGGGTGCCGCCGTTGGTGCAAGCCGCGCCGCCGTCGACTCGGGCTATGCGCCGAACGATTGGCAGGTTGGTCAGACCGGCAAAGTTGTCGCACCGCAGCTTTATGTCGCCGTCGGCATCTCGGGGGCGATTCAGCATCTGGCCGGTATGAAAGACAGCAAGGTCATCGTCGCCATCAACAAGGATGACGAGGCACCGATCTTCCAGGTCGCCGATTACGGGCTGGTCGCTGATCTGTTCATCGCTGTGCCGGAACTGATCTCGAAACTCTGAATCTGCAAAATTGACGACCAAGGGCACCCCAGCGGTGCCCTTGGTCATTTCACAACAGCTTTCGCAATACCGGCACCAAGGCAGCTCCCACCTCCTGATGCAGCACCGGGCCAGGCAATCCGCGTGCCGCCAAGGCGTCCAGCGGGGCGAACTTCATGCCATTGGTGCCCTCATCAATCGCCGCAAGACTGGGTCGCAATTCCACATAAACCGACGCCTCCCCCCGGACCGCGTCAATCATCTCCCGATCCACCAGCAGCGGTTGCAGTGCCATATCGGCGCGCTGGCTGGGCGAAGGCGGCGGTTCAGCCCCCATCCACAGCAAGACCTTTGGCCCCGGAATTTGCAGCAAAAGCGCCCGCATCCGTTGCACCCAAGCCGCCCGCAACTCCTCTGCAATCACTTCAAACCGCTGCACCGAGGTGGCATGCAATGTGGTCAGCATATGCCGGGTAAAGTGGAATTCGGTAAAGTCCACTTCCCGGAAAATCGCCCTCAGCAGCGGCGTCGCCCCCAGGAACCGGTCATTTCGGCGCGGATGAACCGAATAATAGCGGTTTGACAGATTCTGTGCGCCCATGATCTGCACCACCACTGCCCGCGCGCGCGCCGCAATACCCAGCACCGCCTCATCATGCAAAAAAGCATCTGCCCCGGCATTCATGCAGCCCAGATTGGCCACAGGCATTCCCAAAGCCGCACCAACCACCGCCGTAAACGGCCGCTCTACATACTTGCCATAGGTCTCGGTTCCCCCCAGCATGGCTATAAAGTCACCTCGCAAATCACAACACGGCCCGCGTAACTGCAGCCGCGACGTGCCATAATGACACGGAGAATAGTCGAGCGCCCCTTCGCCCAGAAAAGCGTAAGCCATCACACCACCCAATTTCATCTTCACCCATTGATGAAACTGACCGATTCCCCTTTCTAAAATGCTAAAGTCGGGATTTGCAGTAAATGCCGCGCAACTGCCCCGCTGGCCTTGCGCCCATGGGTCCGGAGTGCGTAAAGTGGCGCGAACGCAAAGGGGTTGGGCATGAATATCCGTACAGTCGGCATTGTAGGCGCAGGTCAGATGGGCAACGGGATTGCCCATGTTTTTGCGCTGGCTGGCTATGATGTGCTGCTGAACGACGTCAACCAAGACAGCCTGACCAAGGCGCTGGCCCTGATCGACCGCAATATCGAACGGCAGGTGACGCGCGGCAAAACCACGCCCGAGGCCAAGGCAGAGGCGATGGCACGCATTCGCACCACCCTGTCCCTGCCCGATCTGGGCGCGATGGATCTGATCATTGAAGCGGCGACCGAGCGCGAAACCGTCAAGCAGGCGATTTTCGACGCGCTGCTGCCACATCTGCAACCGCATACGATCCTGACATCAAACACTTCGTCGATCTCGATCACCCGTCTTGCCAGCCGCACTGATCGGCCCGAGAAGTTCATGGGGTTCCACTTCATGAACCCGGTGCCGGTGATGCAATTGGTGGAACTGATCCGCGGCATTGCCACCGATAAGCCCACCTATGAAACCCTGCTGGCCGTGGTGGAACGCCTGGGAAAAACCGCCGCCAGCGCCGAGGATTTCCCGGCATTCATCGTGAACCGCATCCTGATGCCGATGATCAACGAGGCGGTCTATACGCTTTATGAAGGGGTTGGCTCGGTAAAATCCATTGATGAATCGTTGAAACTGGGGGCCAATCATCCGATGGGGCCGCTGGAACTGGCGGATTTCATCGGACTGGACACCTGCCTTGCCATCATGAACGTGTTGCATGAAGGGCTGGCCGATACCAAATACCGCCCCTGCCCGCTACTGACCAAATATGTCGAAGCCGGCTGGCTTGGCCGCAAAACCCAGCGTGGATTCTACGATTATCGCGGCGAGATCCCGGTGCCGACGCGCTAACGCCGCCCCAGATCCAGCGTGTGTTGGCGCAGCCAGGCCAAAAATCCTCGCGGGTTGCCTTCCCATTCGTTCAGCACATCGGCTTTGATCGGCGCACCGATATAGGGCCGTTGCGGTTTGAACAGCGCGCGCTTGATTTCATAAAGCAGCAGTCCTTGCCGCAGCGTGTCGGAGAGTTTGTTGGCGATCAGAAAGCTGCGGGAATTTTGCCCGGTGAAATGCACGGGCAGGATGGTCGCCCCGGATTTATGGATCATCTTATGGGTAAAAAGGTTCCATTCCGCCTCGATCGCCGGGCCGAAATAGGTTTCCGACATCGCCACCTTGCCCGCCGGAAACAGGATGATCACCCCCCCGGCCTTCAGATGCGCCATGGTGTCACTGCGCATCTTGAGGCCCAGCTCGCGGGCGTTCTGCTCATGCGGGAAGGGCACGGCGATCATGAACTCTTCAACTTCAGGAATTCCTGTCAGCAAGGAACGTGTCAGAATTCTGAAATCGGCCCGCACCCGATTAACCATTTCCGCCAGAATCATCCCATCAACCAAGCCATGTGGATGGTTGGAAACCACCACCACCGGGCCGGTCGCCGGAATATGCGCGATTTCCTCGGGGGGAGTGTCGATCCGGATGCCCATCTGTTTGATAGCCTTGGGCCAAAACGGCGAACCAAAGGGCGCACCCGAGCGCTCAAAATCGCGGATCAGCCGCAGCAAGGTAATCTTTGCCGTCACCCATTCGATGGAGCGGATGGTGCCTGCCTTGAAAGGGTTGGAGAATGTGCCCGCATAAGAAAGACGGCGCATGTCATAAACGTGGTCGGGATGGTCTCCCAGTCCCGTAACCATTGGCCGCTGTGTGTCAGGCAGTTCTGTCACGAAACCTTGGCCTTTCCAGATACCTGCGCTCAGTAACCTTCTCCGAAGAGATTGGCCACCAACGCCGCCAGTGCCTCGGCAAGCGCGTCTGCCTGCGGGCCGCTGGTGATTACTTCAATAGTGGTTCCGCGCGAGGCTGCCAACATCAAAAGCCCCATGATGCTGTCACCCGACACGGTCATATCATCTTTTGTCACCAAAGCGGCGGCATCAAAAGACTCAACCACTTCGACGAATTTCGCCGAAGCACGGGCATGAAGCCCCTTTTCATTTTGGATAAGGAGCCTGATTTCCGCCATTAATCAGGCCCCTGCCCCAAGATCGAGCGCGTTGATATATTTTCGCCCCGCCTCCAGCGCCGCCGCCACAGCAATTGCAACCGGCAGGTCGCGCGATTTTGTGAGCTTGATCAGCATCGGCAGGTTTGCGCCATAAAGGATTCGCCTGTCAGGGCCTGCACATGCCATCAACGACAGATTTGACGGCGAACCGCCGAACATATCGGTGACGATGACGACTCCCTCACCCCCATCCACCTCATTGGCGGCATCGCAGATTTCCGCCTGCTTGCCAAGGCGGTCGTGGTCATCTTCAATCGCA
>JAGPBG010000102.1 GCA_018063485.1 Cypionkella sp. | reverse complement strand
TGACCGCAAACAAGGCCGGCGTGGTGCTTTTTACCAATGACGCGATGCGCCGCCTGCTTGGCGGGCGTCCCAAACGCCTTGACCGGATATTCACCACTGCGGTTCTGCATTCGGGTGAGGTGGTGGGTGTTTCCACCGCGGATGGCTCGGTTCAGGCAATTCTGGCCGAGTTGGGCAGCGGAACGGAACGTCGAGAGATCTTTTTGTTGCCGCTTGATCCCGGCCCGCCCCGCAATGGTGAATTGGCCGATTTCGAAAGTGTGCCGGTGGGCCTGTTGAAATTCGATGCCAATGGCGAACTGCGCAGCGCCAATGCGGTGGCCAGATCCCTGTTGGAATTGGGTGAAGACAGCAAGGCGATGGCACATGAGTTGTTTGAGGGTCTGGGGCGCCCGATTACAGACTGGCTTGCCGATGTGATAGCCGAACGCCTGCCAGGGGGCACCGAAGTGGTTCATGCCCGCCAGGGCAGTTCAGAGCGATTCCTGCAAATCACTCTGACTCGGATTGTTGATACTGGGCGGCCTGCGGTGCTTGCGGTTTTGCAAGACGCAACAGCCCTCAAGACGCTCGAAGCGCAGTTCGTCCAAAGTCAAAAAATGCAGGCGATCGGCCAACTTGCCGGTGGTGTTGCGCATGATTTCAACAATCTGCTGACGGCGATTTCCGGCCACTGCGATTTGCTGCTGACGCGCTATGACGAAAGCGATCCAGAATATCCCGATCTGATCCAGATTCACCAGAATTCCAACCGTGCGGCGGCGCTCGTCAACCAGCTATTGGCCTTTTCGCGCAAGCAGACCCTGAAACCCGAGCAGATTGATTTGCAAGATGTGCTGTCGGACCTGGTGCACCTGCTCAATCGGCTGGTGGGGGAACGGGTGCGATTGCAGGTCACTCATGCTGCAGATTTGCGGCAGATTCGCGCCGACAAACGGCAGTTGGAACAGGTGCTGATGAATTTGGTGGTGAATGCGCGCGATGCCATGCCCGAGGGAGGGGTTATCAAGGTGCAAACTGCGGCAGTGACCCTTACCGAAGATCTGCACCGCGACAGGGCGGTCGTGCCTGCTGGCGATTATGCGCTGATCCAGGTGATTGACAGTGGCATCGGCATCGCGCCCGACTGCCTGACCAAGATATTTGAGCCGTTCTACACGACCAAATCGAGCGGCGAGGGGACGGGATTGGGGCTCTCCACGGCCTATGGCATCGTAAAGCAATCCGGCGGTTTCATTTTTGTCGATTCAACCGAGGGCTCAGGGAGCAACTTCCAGCTCTATTTCCCTGTCCACGCGGCAAGATTCGGGTCCAATCCAGTTGCCATCTCACCTGGCATCGTTGTCCAAGAGACGGCCAGGCGTGGGGAAGGGGTGGTTTTGTTGGTCGAAGACGAAGCGCCAGTGCGTGCTTTTGCCAGCCGCGCCCTGCGCATGCGTGGCTTTACTGTGGTAGAGGCGGAAAATGCGGAATCGGCATTGAAGATGCTGGAAGACCCGAAACTGGAAGTGGATGTTTTTGTTACCGATGTGGTGATGCCGGGGATGGACGGGCCGAGTTGGGTCAAACGCGCTCTGATTGACCGTCCGAACGTGCGTGTGATCTTCGTGTCGGGGTATTCCGAAGAGGCTTTGGTGGAAGAACAGGCAAGGATTCCAAACTCGATCTTTCTGCCCAAACCGTTTTCGCTCAATGAACTGACCAAAACCGTGTTGCAACAGTGCCACTGAACACGAAATATGGCAGACACCTGCGAATGCTTTCCAGAGGTTTCGATCAAATCGTGGCTTGCGCTGTGAAAAGCCGTATCAATCGCCCAAAAGGGCCTGATATATTTCGAAATCTCTCGCGCAATAGCTCCGCAGCAGGGCCTCGGATGCCGCCGTCAAAGCGGTATCTCCCACTGGCGAGACATTCATCCGCGGCAGGTTGATTTCACAATCCAGCCGATCTTCGAGGAAATGCACAAATTCGGTGATATTTTCATAGCGGAAAATGAAATCGACCGGCGGCTTGTTCTTGGGCGCAAGGAATTGTGCCTGCGATCCAACCTTGGCAAATTCCGGCCTTTCATCCCGGCAATAAGCATGGATAAACTCATCAAAGCTGATATCGCGCGTGGATTTTTCGGGAACTTCTTCTTCACGCTGCCGGTAGCGATACCAGGAACCCAGCCAATCGCGCGGCTCACGCATCAGGGCGGTCAGGGCAAAATCGCGCCCCGAGGCATCAGCGAGGAACGGAGCAAGAAAGCGGTGGAATCGCTGGGCATTGGTGTGTTTCAGCGCAGGGGGCCGCACGATCACCACCGCGGCAAGCGACCCAAGTGCAGATTCGATGGCAGTAGAGGCTGTTTTCGGGGTGGCCAGAAACACCAACCGCTGTCGCCAGAACACCAACATGAGCAAACCCCCGAATAATTTCACTTTGCGCTGAAACGGTAACTATTCCTTAATCTCAATAAGAAAAAGCTGATGTGCGAAGAATTTGATTGAACTGTTCCCGCTTTGCCCTCATGTATGGTAAACAAAACAGGAACATCATACGCAATTGCCGCCCGTGCGCGGCTGTGGAATAAGGGCTGGACAATGGCAGTGGTCAATCTCCTCGACGGCAACGGGAAAAACGCAATGGATAAGGCAAAGGCGCTGGAAAGCGCGCTGGCTCAGATCGAACGGCAGTTCGGCAAAGGCTCGATCATGAAGCTGGGGGCTGACAATCCGGTGATGGATGTAGAAGCAACTTCAACCGGATCGCTGGGCCTCGATATCGCGCTGGGAATTGGTGGCCTGCCGCAGGGGCGGATAGTCGAGATTTACGGGCCGGAAAGCTCGGGCAAGACCACGCTGACGCTGCATGTGGTTGCCGAGGCGCAGAAAAAGGGCGGCGTTTGCGCGTTTGTCGATGCCGAACACGCGCTGGACCCGCAATACGCCAAAAAGCTGGGTGTCAACCTGGATGAGCTGTTGATCAGCCAGCCCGATACCGGTGAGCAGGCGCTCGAGATTGTCGATACGCTGGTGCGCTCGGGTGCGGTCAGCCTGATCGTGGTTGATTCGGTGGCGGCACTGGTGCCGAAATCAGAGATTGAGGGCGATATGGGCGATATGCAGATGGGCAGCCAGGCTCGTCTGATGAGCCAGGCGATGCGCAAACTGACCGCCAGCATCGGGCGCAGCAACTGCATGGTGATCTTCATCAATCAGATCAGGATGAAGATTGGTGTGATGTTTGGCAGCCCCGAGACCACAACCGGCGGCAATGCGCTGAAGTTTTACGCGTCAGTGCGCCTTGATATCCGCCGCATCGGCGCGATCAAGGACCGAGATGAGGTGGTTGGCAACTCGACCCGCGTTAAGGTGGTAAAGAACAAGGTGGCACCTCCGTTCAAAGAGGTGGAATTCGACATCATGTATGGCGAGGGGATTTCCAAAGTGGGAGAGCTGGTCGATATCGGCGTGAAGGCTGGTGTCGTGGAAAAATCAGGGAGTTGGTACTCCTATGGGGATGAGCGCATCGGCCAGGGCCGCGAGAATGCCAAGACCTTCCTGAAACAAAATCCTGCTGTGGCTCTGGATATCGAAAGCAAGATCCGGGCAGGCAATGGGCTGGATTTCAGCGCCAAGGCCGAAGACAGCCCGATGATCGACGATTGAGCTTGACCGCCTGGATGAATTCGAAAGGCCGGAAACTCAGGTTCCCGGCCTTTTTTGCTGCGCTGCAACAGAGGCGTGGACAGGCCCGCGATCGAGGGCTAAACCGGGCAGCAGACAAAAGATTTCTGCCTTCTGGGGGCCAACCGCCATGCCGTCACTGAACGATATCCGCTCGACCTATCTTGATTTCTTTGAACGCAATGGCCACCGCCGCGTCGATAGCAGCCCACTTGTGCCACGCAATGATCCGACACTGATGTTTGCGAATTCGGGAATGGTGCAGTTCAAGAACTGCTTTACCGGGGTTGAAACGCGCGATTACAAGCGGGCGACGACGGCGCAGAAATGCGTGCGCGCAGGTGGCAAACACAATGACCTTGATAATGTAGGCTATACGGCGCGGCATCATACCTTTTTCGAAATGCTGGGGAATTTCAGCTTTGGAGACTATTTCAAGGATCAGGCCATTGCCTTTGCCTGGGAGTTGTTGACCAAGGATTTCGGGTTGAACAAGGACAAGCTGCTGGTCACGGTTTACCATAGTGATGATGAGGCGGCGGCAATCTGGAAAAAGGTAGCGGGCCTGCCGGAGCATCGCATCATCCGTATTGCTAGTGATGACAATTTCTGGCGGATGGGGCCGACCGGGCCTTGCGGGCCTTGCACCGAGATTTTCTACGATCACGGCGATCACATCTGGGGTGGTCCTCCGGGATCGGCAGAAGAAGACGGTGACCGGTTTATCGAAATCTGGAACAATGTGTTCATGCAGAATGAACAATTGCCCGACGGAACCATGCGCCCGCTGGACATGCAGTCGATTGATACCGGCATGGGGCTGGAGCGGATTGGCGCGCTGTTGCAGGGCAAGCATGACAATTACGACACCGATCTGATGCGCAGTCTGATCGAGGCAAGCGCGAATGCCACCAGCACCGATCCCGATGGACCGGGCAAAACCCATCACCGGGTGATCGCCGACCATCTGCGATCAACCTCGTTCCTGATTGCTGATGGGGTAATGCCCTCGAACGAGGGGCGCGGCTATGTGCTGCGGCGGATCATGCGTCGGGCGATGCGGCACGCGCATTTGCTGGGTGCGCAGGATCCGGTGATGCACCGTCTGGTTCCCTCGCTGGTGCGGCAAATGGGAACGGCTTATCCCGAGTTGGGCCGTGCGCAAAGCCTGATCGAAGAGACATTGCGGCTGGAGGAGACCCGGTTCAAGACCACGCTGGATCGGGGTTTGCGGCTTTTGGATGACGAGTTGGCGCATCTGCCCGAGGGCAGCGATCTGCCGGGCAACACGGCTTTCAAGCTCTACGACACCTATGGGTTCCCGCTCGATCTGACGCAGGATGCCTTGCGCGAAAAGGGCCGTGGGGTGGATACAAAGGGTTTTGATGCCGCGATGGAGCAGCAGCGCAAGATGGCGCGCGCGGCTTGGGTGGGCACCGGCGAGGCGACCGATGCCGCGATCTGGTTTGAACTGGCGCAAGACAAGGGTGTGACTGAATTCCTGGGGTATGACACCGAAATCGCCGAAGGGCAGATTTTGGCCATGGTGCAATCAGGGGCCGAGGTGGGCGCGGTCACGGTAGGCAGCACCGTGCAGATCATGGTTAACCAGACCCCGTTTTACGCCGAAAGCGGCGGGCAGGTAGGCGATACCGGCCTGATCCGCACCGATACCGGCATGGCTGAAGTGGTGGACACGAAGAAGTCGGCTGGGGTTTTCATTCATCAGGCCAAGGTGGTGGAAGGGTCGATCCTGCGCGGTCAGGCGGCGAAACTTGAGGTGACGCATGGGCGGCGCGCGGCGATCAGGGCCAACCATTCGGCAACGCATCTGCTGCATGAGGCGCTGCGCCGGGCCTTGGGCGATCATGTGGCGCAGCGCGGCTCATTGAACGCAGCCGAGCGGTTGCGCTTTGATTTCAGCCATTCGCAAGGCATGTCGGCGACCGAAATCGCGGGCGTTGAGGCCGAGGTGAACGAATTTGTGCGCCAGAACAGCCCCGTGCAAACCCGGATCATGACGCCGGATGATGCGCGGGCTTTGGGCGCGCAGGCGCTGTTTGGTGAAAAATACGGCGATGAGGTGCGCGTGGTGTCGATGGGCCAGCTTGATGGCTCGGGCAAGGGTGGCGATGGGCGGACCTATTCTTTGGAGCTTTGCGGCGGCACTCATGTCGCGCGAACCGGTGATATCGGGGCCTTTGTTTTGCTGTCGGATTCGGCCTCATCTTCGGGTGTGCGGCGGATCGAGGCGTTGACCGGGCAGGCGGCGCTGGATCATCTGCGGATGCAGGATCAGCGGCTGAGTGATGTGGCTCTGGCGCTGAAAACCCATCCAGGCGATGTGTTGGACCGCGTGAAGGCGTTGCAAGATGAGCGCAAAGCGCTGGCCAATGAGGTGGCGCAACTGCGCCGCGAAGCGGCAATGGGTGGCAAGTCTGGCGGGCCGGAGATCAGGGAAATCAACGGGGTAAAGCTGATTGCTCAGGTGATTTCTGGCGTCTCTGGCAAGGATTTGCCGGCATTGATTGATCAGATGAAGGCGCAGATCGGCTCGGGGGCTGTGGTGCTGATTGCGGACACGGGAGCTAAGCCTGCGGTGGCGGCGGGGGTCACCGCTGACTTGATCGGCCGGATTTCGGCTGTTACCTTGGTCAAGGTTGCGGCCGAAGCGATGGGCGGCAAGGGCGGCGGCGGCCGTCCAGATCTGGCGCAAGCCGGGGGTGCGGATATTGCCGGGGCGGATGCGGCATTGAAAGCGGTTGAAGCCGCGTTGGAGGTTTAGATGCCGACAGCTTTGTGGATCGCCAATGTCGAAGTGACCGACCCGGAGGCCTATGGCAAGTATGCCAAGCTCGCGGGCCCCGCGATTGCCGCGCATGGCGGTGTGTTTCTTGCGCGTGGGGGGCGCTATGTTCAGCTTGAGGGGCGGGACAGGGCGCGCAATGTGGTCGCGCGCTTCCCGAGTCTGGAGCGCGCGGTGGAGTGTTATCGCTCGGCCGACTATCAGGCGGCGCTGGCCCACGCCAAGGGGGCCAGCATCCGCGATCTGATGGTGGTGGAAGAATCGGGCGATTGATTGCATTTCACGGAAAAATGCGCTGCTTTTTCCACGTTTCATGGTAATCTGATCCAAATGAGGCCATGGCATTGGAACATGGCCCGCAAGGGGTGAGAGCATGTGTCGTTGGGCCGCCTACATCGGTGATCGGATTTTTCTGGAAGAAATCATCAGCCGACCCGGCCATTCACTGATCCACCAAAGCCATTGCGCGACACAATGCCATTCAGCGATCAATGCCGATGGGTTTGGCGTGGCCTGGTATGGCGACCGCCTCGAGCCGGGGCTTTACCGCGACGTGCTGCCGGCCTGGTCTGACCCGAACCTGCGAAGCCTGACGGCGCAGGTGAAATCGGGGCTGTTCATGGCGCATGTGCGGGCCTCGACCGGCACCGCGACCAGCCGCAACAATTGCCATCCGTTTGTGCAGGGACAGTGGAGTTTCATGCATAACGGGCAGGTGGGTGGCTATGATCGGTTTCGCCGCGACGCCGATATGATGGTTCCTGAAAGCCTTTACAGCGCACGCAAGGGGGCCACGGATTCCGAGGCTATTTTTCTGGTGGCAATTGCCGAAGGCCTCGATGGTGATCCGCGCGGAGCGTTGGAGCGGGCCTCGGCGCGGTTCATATCTT
>JAGPBG010000101.1 GCA_018063485.1 Cypionkella sp. | reverse complement strand
CTTGCGGGCCGAGGCTTTGGGCGATCATGCGTCGCTGAGCACGACCCTTTTGACACGGTTGGAGATCGAGGCGCTGGCCAAGGGGGCGCAATTGGTCACCACGGAAAAAGACGCCACCCGGCTCCCATCTGCATTTCGGGACCGGGTTTTGAGCCTGCCTGTGCGGTTGCATTTCGATGACCCAGCCCCACTGGAGGCGGCTCTGGATCGGCTTGGATTGTAGCTGACGCCTATCTGTGCGGCTACCTGGGCTAATTCATATCAATGGGTTAGAGCGCGTTGTGTCAAATTGAATTCACCTCGCAACCCGAACGCGTTTGCAAGGACAATCGCTGCCTCGGGTTACGAGGTGAATACATGTCTCTGATTGAACGCAACGCGCATTAGAGGCGCGCATCAACGCTTTCTAAATCTATTGATCATGCTCCCCCAGTTTTGGCGCGGGTCTGTCCAGTGATAACTCCGCCCTTGAAAAGCTGATCGGGGTGCGCACTCCGGGCAAACCACCCGGCGCAATCTGCATCTTGCGCGCCACCACTTGCGGATCGGCGAAAACCTCGGCCAGATCGTTGATCGGGCCAGCGGGAACGCCTGCGGCTTCACAGGCGCAGAGCAGGTCGGCTTTGGTAAAGCGACGGGTGGCGGCGGTTAAGCGCGACGTCAACTCGGCCCGGTTGGCAATGCGGTCGGCATTGGCAAGGTAGGCCGCGTCTTCAGCCATCTCGGGCAGACCCAGAAGTGCGCAAAGTTTGCGGTATTGGCCGTCGTTGCCAGTGGCCAGAATGATCCAGCCATCGGCACAATCAAACACCGCATAGGGCGCAAGATTGGGATGCGCGTTGCCCATAAGCCCCGGAGGGGTGCCGGTTGCCAGATAGTTCATCGCCTGATTTGCCATCACCGAGGTGGCCACATCCAACAGCGCCATATCAATATGCTGGCCCTGCCCGGTGCGCCCGCGCTGCACCAAAGCCGCCAGAATAGCGGTGGCGGAATAGACGCCGGTGAACACATCAGTAACGGCGACACCCACCTTTTGCGGCTGACCATCGGGCGCACCCGTGACAGACATCAGCCCCGACATGCCCTGAATGATGAAATCATACCCCGCACGATGGGCATAGGGGCCGGTTTGGCCAAACCCGGTGATCGAGCAATAAATCAGGCGCGGGTTGATCGCGGCAAGGCTGGCATAATCCAGCCCGTATTTCGCAAGGCCGCCAACCTTGAAATTCTCGATCACGACATCGGCGTCCTTGATCAGATCACGCACCATCGCCTGCCCTTCGGCCGTGCGAAAATCGCAAGTGACCGAGCGTTTGCCGCGATTGGTGGCATGGAAATAGGCGGCAGACCGATCCCCGTCATGGTCGATGAAGGGCGGCCCCCAGCGGCGGGTATCATCGCCTTCGGGAGCCTCGACCTTGATCACATCGGCGCCCAGATCGGCCAGGGTTTGCCCTGCCCATGGCCCGGCAAGGATCCGGGCCAGTTCAATCACCTTTATTCCATCAAGCGGCGTCATGGCTTATTTCGCCAGCTCTGCATCGAGCACTTCCTTGAGCTTGTCATAGCTCATATTGGTGTATTTGGTGCCGTTGATCATGAAAGAGGGCGTGCCTTCGATACCGTCGGCTTTGAAATTGGTCTCGAAATGCGCAACCAGTGCGTCGGCGGTGGCTGCGTCTTTCAGACAGAGATCAATCGTTGCATCATCCATCCCGGCAGTGCGGCCAATTTTTTTCAGGCTGGCAACAACAGCATTCGGATCATCGGTGGCCGCCCATTCGCTCTGGGTGTCAAACAGAATATCGGTAATGCCAAAATAACGCATCTCGCCACCGCAGCGGGCAACCATGGCGCCCCAAAGACCGAAGCGATCAAAGTAAACCTCGCGGTATTCAAACCGCATTTTACCGGTGTCGATGTAATCGGTCTTGAGTTTGGGGAACACTTGAGTGTGAAAATCGGCGCAATGCGGACAGGTGAATGAGGCATATTCGATGAAGTTGATTTTTGCATCGCTGGGGCCGATGGAGAAATCCTTGACCTCAATGGCTTTGGCATCGCTGGCCGGAGCAGTGGTATCGGCGGCAGGAGCCGTTGCGGTTTCGGCCTGAGCGGCCAGTGGAGCCAGTGCCGAAAGGTCGG
The DNA here is from genome assembly GCA_018063485.1 of Cypionkella sp. GTDB lineage: Bacteria > Pseudomonadota > Alphaproteobacteria > Rhodobacterales > Rhodobacteraceae > CBDUEF01. The sequence continues at coordinate 5,249 of JAGPBG010000101.1, read as the reverse complement.
TGCCGCGGCCATTGGCCCAGAACCCAAGCCCTGCCATCAGCACGATTGCGCCCAGCGCCATGCCATATTTCTTGTTCATTCCATCAGCCTTTTTTCGGGTTATTGCGAGTTAAGACGTTTTGCGCCATGGCTTCAAGCGCCTTGCGCAAGCCGTCATCACGGATTGGCGCTGCCGTGCGCGCGGCTTCGGCGACGATCTGCGGATCGGGTTGCCTTTGCAGCGGGGTTGCGGGCAGGAATTGCGCCTGCCCCTCGGCAAAGCCGGTGGCAGCGGTTTGGGTGATCAGGATGCGGGCGATGGCGTTATAGCCATAGACCGCGTTCACCTTTTCCTTGAGCCGCGGCAGGTCCATCTGCACCATCGGCGCATGAGCCGAGGTGGTCAGCAGGGTCAGCGTCGCCCCCATGCCTTCACGGCCATAGCCGATCTTGACCGGTCTTGTGATCGGGGCAAGCTGCGCTCCGGCAATTTCGGGCCAATGGGTAAGAAGGCGGGCCACAGCAAAGCCGCGGCTTTCGCTGGCGCTGCGAATCTGTTCCTTCATCAAACCCGCGGCGGGTTCAAAGCCACGCCTGCGGCGCGAAGGATCGGGCATGGGTTGCGCTGTGCGGGCCATCTGGTCCTGACTGGTTTCCTCGCTATGTTAGCCTGCAAAGCGGCGCTGCCGCCAGAGGCCAGCACCGGGGAAGGGAATAAAGATTGCGTGAGAGGAATGCGAGCGCGGTTCTGCTGGACTGGTATGACACCCATGCGCGGGTGATGCCGTGGCGGGTTGGCCCTGCGGGGCGCAAGTCGGGCCTGCGGCCCGATCCCTATCACATCTGGCTGTCCGAGGTGATGTTGCAACAGACGACAGTGGCGGCAGTGCGCGACTATTTCCGCCGCTTTGTGGCGCGCTGGCCATCGGTGGCCAATCTCGCAGCGGCGGCGGATGGTGAGGTGATGGCCGAATGGGCGGGGCTTGGCTACTATGCACGCGCACGCAACCTTCTGGCCTGCGCGCGGGCGGTGGTGGCCGATCATGGCGGAGCGTTTCCCGACACGCGTGAGGAATTGCTGCGCCTGCCCGGCATTGGCCCCTACACGGCGGCGGCAGTGGCCTCGATTGCCTTTGATCGGCGCGAGACTGTGCTGGATGGCAATGTCGAGCGGGTGCTGGCGCGGCGCTATGCGGTGCTGACGCCGCTGCCCGACGCCAAGCCTGTGTTGATGGTGCTGGCCTCGGCGCTGACGCCCGATGAACGCCCCGGCGATTATGCCCAAGCCGTGATGGATCTGGGGGCCACGATTTGCACCCCGCGCAATCCGGCTTGCGCGATGTGCCCGTGGCGGATGGGTTGCATGGCGGCGGATCAGGGGATTGCTGCCGATCTGCCGGCCAAACGCGCGAAACCGGTGAAGCCCACGCGGCAGGGAGTGGTCTGGATCGCGCGGCAGGGCGAGGGCTGGTTGGTGGAACGCCGTCCCGCCAAAGGGTTGCTGGGTGGGATGCTGGGCTTTCCGGGTGATGATTGGGACAGGGGCGGACAGGACGGCCCGCCGATTGCGGCGAAATGGCAGGCGGTTGGCGAGGTGCGGCACACTTTCACGCATTTTCATTTGGTGTTGGAGGTGCATGTGGCCGAGGTTGCCAAGGGTCAAACACCCTCACGCGGTCAGTTTTTGCACAGCCCGGCGCTACGGGCCGAAGATTTGCCAACGGTGATGAAAAAGGCCTACCAGCTTGCCGCAGCCAATGAATGACTGCACCGTTGAGTTTCAGGGCTTTTGCGCTAGGATTCGCCAAAATCACGAGGCCCCGAAATGACCAGGATCCCAGCTGAACAACTGACAAGCCTGCGCATGGCGCTGCCGTTCTGGCTCTCGCTCGGCACCATTCCGGTGGCGCTGATTGCGGCCTGGGTTGGCGGGTTGGCAGTGCTGTTGTTGCCCGCCTATACTTGGGGGCTTTACTCGATCCTTGATGCGATCACCGGCCAATATACCGAGAACACCGATACCGAAACCCCGCTGGACCAGTTGTTCTGGTATCGGCTGATCACGCTGATCTGGTTTCCGATCCAGTTCATTCTGGTCTTTGGCATGATCTGGTTTGCCACCCATACCACCCATCTGGGCGCGCTGGAGAAATTCGGGCTGGCCTTTGGCATCGGGGTGATTTCGGGCACCATCGGCATTGTCTATTCGCACGAGCTGATGCACCAAAAGCCTGCGTTCGAGCGTTGGCTGGGCGATCTCTTGATGGCGATGGCGCTCTATGGCCATTTCCGATCCGAACACCTGCGCGTGCATCACCTCTATGTCGGCACCCCCCGAGATGCGGTCACGGCGCGCTATAACGAGGGCTTTCACCGCTATTTCCCCCGCGTGCTGCGTGAGTGCCCGCGCTCGGCGTGGCGGGCCGAGGCGATGATGCTGGCACGCAAAGGGCTGCCGCCCTTGCACCGATCAAACCCGTTCTGGCGCTATGGCGCGCTGCAACTGGTGATGCTGGTGCTGGCGCTGATTGTCGGCGGTTGGGAGGGGCTTTTGCTGTTTGTCGTGCAAGCCGGGGTAGCCGTCTGGCAGTTGGAACTGGTCAATTACGTTGAACATTATGGGCTGACCCGCCGCCATCTGGGGAATGGCAAATATGAGCATGTCTTGCCGCGCCATAGCTGGAATTCAGCGCATCGGGCCTCGAACTGGCTATTGATCAACCTTCAACGCCATTCCGATCACCATTACAAACCCGACCGCCGCTATCCCTTGCTGCAAACTTATGGCGAAGACGAGGCCCCGCAATTGCCGCAGGGCTATCCGGTGATGACCTTTGTGGCGATGATCCCGCCGCTCTGGCGCAGGATGATGAACCCGCGTGTGCGGGCGTGGCGGCGTCAGTTTTATCCCGATATCGAAGATTGGAAGCCGTATTTCAAAGGCGGCAATCCGATGCCCAAAGGTTCAGGTTGAACTTGGCCACGGCTATATGGTTCAACCGGCTTTCATAAGAAAAGACCCCGTCACGCAAGCATGACGGGGCAGTTGTGCCGCAGGCGGACTGCGGCACGGCGTAAACCTGGGGTGGGCGGGATCAAGCCCGCCACGGGTCAGGGATTAATGGCGGCGGCCTTGATCGGCCTCCATCTCGGCGCGGATCTGTTGGCGCAGAATATCGATCGGGATCATCTTGCCGTCGCGCTTGTAATGCCAATAGGTCCAGCCGTTGCAGCTTGGCGCGCCCTCATAGGCGGCGCCAACCTGATGGATCGAGCCTTTGACATCATTGCCGACCAGCGTGCCATCGGCGCGCACCTTGGCCGAAAAGCGGTTACCGATGGAGTAGAGTTCCTCACCGGGGCGCAGCATCCCACGCTCGACCACCTGGCCAAAGGGCACACGGGGTTCGGCGCGTTTCGATCCGGTGATTTCCAGTGCCGAAGCGTCAAAGCGGCGCACACGGTCAATCCGGGCAGTTGCGGCAGCGCGATAAGCCTCTTCCCGCTCTAGCCCGATGAAATCACGGCCCAACATCTTGGCGACAGCTCCGGTGGTGCCAGTGCCAAAAAACGGGTCAAGGATGACGTCGCCGGGGTTGGTCGTGGCAAGGATCACGCGGTGCAGCAAGCTTTCGGGCTTTTGCGTAGGATGCGCCTTGTCGCCGTTTTCGTCCTTCAGCCGCTCATGGCCGGTGCAGATCGGCAGCACCCAATCCGAGCGCATCTGCACCCCGTCATTGAGTTCCTTGAGCGCCTCATAGTTGAAGGTGTATTTGGAATTCTCATCGCGCGAGGCCCAGATCAGCGTCTCATGCGCGTTGGTCAGGCGCTTGCCGCGAAAGTTCGGCATCGGATTGGATTTGCGCCAGATCACATCGTTCAGCATCCAAAAGCCCTGATCCTGCAAGGCAGAGCCAACGCGAAAGATGTTATGATACGAGCCGATCACCCAAATGGCCCCATTGGGTTTCAGCAGACGTTTCGCCGCCGCCAGCCATTCCCTGGTGAACTTGTCATAGGCGGCAAAGCTGGAAAACTGGTCCCAGTGATCGTCGACCGCATCCACCTTGGAATTGTCAGGCCGATGCAGATCACCCTTCAATTGCAAATTATAGGGGGGGTCGGCAAAAATCAGGTCAATCGAGCCTGCCGGAAGGGAATTCATCAACTCGATGCAGTCACCCGCAAGGATCTGGTTCAGCGGCAGGAGTGATGCCTGCGCCGCGGTCATTTTGGTCGCCATATTCTGCCTCTGCCCTCGGTGTTATTCACCGTTTGTTGAAGCAGAGCATGAGTCAAAGCTGATTCGCCGTCAAATTCTTTATTGAATCAAAGGGTTACTTATTTTCCTTGATACAAGATATTGTGGACGGGCTTGAACGAACGTCTATGCCAAGGAGTGATCCCAAGATTTAGAAGCGCCTCCAGATGCAATTTTGTCGGGTAACCGGCATTCTGGTCCCAGCCATAGCCGGGGTATTGTTGCGCCAAATCCACCATCAACCGGTCGCGTGTTACTTTTGCAACAATCGAGGCCGCGGCAATCGACAAAGACCGCGCATCGCCCTTGATGATGGCAGTGGCACATCCTTTCAGACCAGCAGGAATGAGATTGCCGTCAATCAGCAGATGGCCCGGTACGATGTTCAGGCCCGCCACCGCGCGCTCCATCGCCAGATGAGAGGCGCGCAGGATGTTCAGTCGATCAATCTCCTCCACTGACGCATGGGCGACACAGACGGTAGCGCCTGCGAGGATCTGGTCAAACAGCGCCTCGCGCCGGGCGGCGCTCAACGCCTTGGAATCATTCAGACCGGGCGGGATATTCGTGGGATCGAGAATCACCGCCGCCGCCGTGACCGGCCCGGCCAAAGGGCCGCGCCCGACCTCATCCACACCCGCCACGGGGCTGGTGGGGCTGGCCAGTTCAAAGGAAAGATCGGGGACAGTTCTTACCATAGGGAGTTCTACCGCGTGAGGTGCTGCGGATAAAGGCCGGAAAAGGCAAGTGCATCTCGGTGGTGTCGAAGCCCGAAAGGCGGTTCATGCGTGAGACGCGGATCTGAATTTCGGCGATCAAGTGAGCGGGGCCTCTCGCTGCGATGCGTTCCCCAAACGCCTTGAGGCAACACCACCGCTGCCGAGCAAAGGCCCGGCATGTCGGTTTTGCAGGTGGTGATAAAAAGAGGGGGCGAAAGCTGCTCACCCTTCCGCCCCCAAATCAGGCCCATGGGAATGGGGACTGGGCCTGAAACCTTGGCCTGAGAACG
>JAGPBG010000100.1 GCA_018063485.1 Cypionkella sp. | reverse complement strand
CGGCTTTTGCTGCAAGACATCGGTGCCGGGCATATGGTCGCGCATGAAAGCCGATGAAGATATCAGTCTATGGATATTTTCGCCGAAATCTTCGGGTCAGAACGCTTGACTGGTGCCCTGTTGGATCAGTTGACTCACCAAGTGAACAGCCTTGAGATGAACGGCGAAAGCTATCGACTGCGCCAGTGCAAAGCCCGCCAAGACAAGCCATAACCCCACACCAACATCGCAAGCGTTTGGCCCTCAAGGGCCAAAGCATCCCGGCAACCGCCTGCTCTGTGACAAGCGCGCTCGCCCGAAGGCTGTCGCACGCCTACGCGCCAATCTTGCAAACCCCAAAGCGGCAACATTTTGCGCTGCCCTTTGGCTCACTTTTACTCTGCCGTAGACAGTTGATAATCCGCACGCCGGTCACCCTAAGAGTGTTTTGGCTTCAAAGGCTTACAGGCGAAGAGCAGGGGGTTGTCTTTGCTCGGTCCGGTCGCGCCATGGGGCCGAGGTGGCGGTTCATTTGCGACAGGCAGGTGTAGCTGTCACTCAAGGGCGCGCGTCATGAAAACCGAATTGGGGTCGGCGTGATAGCCCTCGAACGGGCCACATTCCGCGAAACCGGCGCGCTCATAAAGCCGCCGCGCGGGGGCGAAAATTGGCTGCGAGCCGGTCTCAAGGCTGAGCCGCACAAGGCCGCCCGCCCGCGCCTCGGTCACAAGGTGCTGCACCATCAGGCCAGACAAGCCACGCCCGCGATGCTCGGCCAGCACATGCATCGACTTGATCTCACCATGGCCATCGGTCAGTTGCTTGAAAGCCCCCATTGCCAACGCCTGACCGTCCTCACGCAACACATAAAACGCCACTTCGGGGATCGCCAGTTGCGAGGCATCCATCATATGGACGCTTTCAGGCGGGGTTTCGGCCCACATATCAATGGAGTGGCGCTGCATCAGCAGCGCCAGATCCGGCCCCATCGGGCTTTCACGAGTGATCACCGGCTTGGGCAAGATTATTGCTCGCCGCCCATGTTCATGCCATTGACCATCATGGCGCCTTCGGGAGTCATTTCCAGCTCCCAGACCAAAGCGCCATTATCGCCCGGCTTGGCCATGCCCTGCGCCATGCCAAGCATCGGCAGAAACTGGCCTTTCTGGTCATCAGGAGCGGCATTCAGCGAGGCCTGTACCTTGTCGATACCGGTCAGCGTCAGCTTTGCCTTGCCCGAGGGTGTGCCCGCCGGGCCCGCACTCAGCATGCCTTCGTAGGCCAAATCATAGGCCGGCGCAGTCACGCCTCCGGGGGCAAGCGTCACATCCACCACCCCCTCGGGCAAAAGCGCCGCAAGCATCGCCTCATCCTGTTCGGGTGCCATTGGCGGCGTCTTGGTCAAATCCATTGCAGAGATCATCAACTCCACCGGGGCCAACAGATTGAACCGCGTCAGCTTGAAATCCATTGCCAGTTTCGTCGGCACCAGGTCTGCGGCCCAATCTGGCACCAGACCGGCCGGAATGGTAAAGCCATCCAGCCTGAAGGCTTCACGCAACAGACCGTCCGCGACCAACCCGTTCATCTCGACATCCACGCCGCCAGTGGCCGCCGCAAACACACCCATCGGCGTGTCAACCGACAAGCCGGTCAGCGTGCCGGCAGACTTCGCAGACGCAAAAAACGGCAGGGCTTTGGTAACCGCGGCCTTCATCTCGTCTTGATTGCTGGCTATCGACGCTTCATCCGGGTGGGCCACAAAGAACGCCACCAATTTGTAAAGCGCATCCGGGCGATAGCCGGCCACGGTTGCATTCGCCTCATAGCTTGCCAGCGTTACCGTGATATTGGTGGGCGGCGCGCCCTCGCCCATCGGCGGCAATGCCATTTCCTCTTTCAAGCCAGACGCCACCATGTTCGAGGTGCCGTCCACCCCGCCATTGGCCCCCTCCATCGCGGTGGACTCAAAAACCATGCTGTCAACGTGGTAATGAACATCGGTAGCCCCAGCCTCTGTGCCGGAGATCTTCTCGGCCAAAGACATATCGGTGATTGTCGAACTCGATGTGGTGAAGGCCTGCAAGGCCACGTCAAACACACCTTCCGATTTCATATTGGCGGCCGAAAGCGTCAGATCGAGTTCACCGGGCATCTTGATCATCAGGTTGAACGCCTGATCCTGTGTCATCTTCCAGGTGCCATCGCCCTGATCGACCAGTTGAAACTCAACCGGGGTCACGCTGGATTCGAAATCCTTTTGCGGCACCTTTGACAGCAGCGGCGTGAAATCGAGCTTCACGCCATAAGCCTCACCCTCGGGCGCAACCGTGACCACGCCGTCGGTGGCCCCCAGATAGGTTTGCAAAGCGGAGGTGATTGCAGCGGCCCCATCGACGGTGGCAGGCTCGGCCAATGCGACGCCAGACCAGACGGTAAAAGGCAAGACAGCCAACGCATGGGAAAGACGCATCACAATTCCTTTCTGGGTGAATAGACGGCAGAAAAAGCGGTCAGATCAGTGGGTCCAGGCGCCCCGGCGGTCGGTGGCGAAATTCTCACCGTAACCACGCAAACGAATCAGCGGCTTGCGCGGCTTGGGGGCGACGACGATATACTCAAGACCCCGCTCTTGGGCATAAGCCTCAGCGGCTTCGCTGCTGTCAAAGCGCAGCTTTACCTGTGTTTGGGTATCGTCAGAGCTGGTCCAGCCCATCAGCGGATCAACCTCACGCGCCGAGGCGGGCGCAAATTCCAGCACCCAGTCCTTGGCCTTGGCCGTGCCCGATTGCATGGCAGTTTTTGCCGGTTGATAGATGCGCGCACTCATAGCAAATTCTCCCAAGAGTTGGGCACGGTTATCCCGAAATTCGTGGAAAATTGCAAGGCCCCGCGGGGCCTCATCTTGCCAAGTGCGGTGGCAAGATGCCGCCGGCCGGTCTCTGGGAGTGTGGGTGGAGTGTGGTGAGAACCAACCGACGGCGAGTCTGCTGCTTGCCGGTTCAATCTGAAACGGTTCTCTGCGCGATGCAACCATAAATTGAGTATGTGAATTATATTTTCGTTAAAATTGCGCCATATCGGTTCATCTTGCCGCAACAGTGGTTAACAAGCCCTTTCGACCCCCTTTAACCGGAACAAAAACAGAATACATTGGGGCACGAAGGGAATCACCATGCATAATAACTCGCCCGAGCACATGCCGATCCTGCATGCCCCGATCCAAGCGCGCCCCAAACTGGAAGGCGGCAAGCGCTTTGTCATGCAGACCCCCTTTACCGCGGCAGGCGATCAACCCACCGCGATTGCCGAATTGACGGCGGGGATTTTGGCGGGCGACCATGATCAGGTGTTGTTGGGCGCCACCGGCACCGGCAAGACCTTTACCATGGCCAAGGTTATCGAGGAAACCCAGCGCCCGGCCATCATTCTTGCGCCGAACAAGACACTGGCAGCACAGCTATACGGCGAATTCAAAGGCTTCTTTCCCGATAATGCGGTGGAATATTTCGTATCCTACTATGATTACTACCAGCCCGAGGCCTATGTCGCGCGCACCGATACCTATATCGAGAAGGAATCCCAGATCAACGAACAGATCGACCGGATGCGCCACTCGGCCACCCGCGCGCTGCTGGAACGTGATGATGTGATCATCGTGGCCTCGGTGTCGTGCATTTACGGCATCGGCTCGGTCGAGACCTATTCGGCGATGACCCAGGATTTGCTTGTCGGCCAGCACTATGATCAACGGCAGGTTTTGGGCGAATTGGTGGCCCAGGCCTATCGGCGCAACGATACCGCCTTTCAGCGCGGCTGTTTCAGGGTGCGCGGTGATAGTGTTGAGGTTTGGCCTGCCCACCTTGATGACCGCGCCTGGCGGTTTTCGTTTTTCGGTGAGGAATTGGAGTCGATCACCGAATTCGATCCGCTGACGGGTGCCAAGACCGACAGTTTCAACCAAATCCGCATCTATGCCAACAGCCACTATGTCACTCCGCGCCCTACCATGCAGCAGGCGGTGCAGGGCATCAAAAAGGAACTGCGCCAGACGCTGGATCTGATGGTGTCGCAAGGCAAACTGCTTGAGGCGCAACGGCTGGAACAGCGCACCTCTTTCGATCTGGAAATGCTTGAAGCCACCGGGGTTTGTTCTGGGATTGAAAACTATTCCCGCTATCTGACCGGCCGCGCGCCGGGAGAGCCACCGCCCACCCTGTTCGAATTCATCCCCGACAATGCCATTGTTTTTGCAGATGAATCCCACGTGTCGGTGCCGCAGATCGGCGGCATGTACAAGGGCGACTTCCGCCGCAAGATGACGCTGTCCGAACACGGCTTCCGCCTGCCCTCTTGCATGGACAACCGCCCGCTGAAATTCGAGGAATGGGACGCCATGCGCCCGCAATCGGTGTTCGTCTCGGCCACCCCGGCGAAATGGGAGATCGAGCAATCGGGCGGCGTCTTTGTCGAGCAGGTGATCCGCCCCACCGGCTTGATTGATCCGCCGGTTGAAATCCGCCCGGTCGAAATGCAGGTCGATGATCTGTTGGATGAAATCCGCATCGTGGCGCAGCAGGGCCTGCGGGTGCTGGTCACCGTGTTGACCAAACGCATGGCCGAGGATCTGACCGAGTATTTCCACGAACAGGGCATCCGCATCCGCTATATGCACTCGGATATCGACACCATCGAACGTATTGAAATCCTGCGCGATTTGCGGCTGGGGGCGTTTGATGTGCTGGTGGGCATCAACCTCTTGCGTGAGGGGTTGGACATCCCCGAATGTGGGCTGGTCGCCATTCTTGACGCCGACAAGGAAGGCTTTCTGCGCTCGGAAACCTCGCTGATCCAGACCATCGGCCGCGCGGCGCGCAACTCGGATGGGCGGGTGATCATGTATGCCGACCGCATTACCGGCTCGATGGAGCGCGCGATTGGCGAAACCAACCGGCGTCGTGAAAAGCAAACCGCCTATAACACCTTGCACGGCATCACGCCGACAACGGTGAAAAAGAACGTCGAGGATGTGCTGGCGGGCCTGTGGAAAGGCGACACCGATCAGTCGCGCATCACCGCCAAGATTGACAGGCCAATGCTCGGCAGCAATCTGGCTGCGCATCTGGATGCGCTTCGCCTTACCATGCGCAAGGCGGCCGAGAATCTGGAATTCGAGGAGGCGGCGCGACTGCGCGATGAGGTCAGGCGGCTGGAAGCAGTGGAACTGGCCGTCGCCGATGATCCGCTCGCCCGCCAATCGGTGATCGAAGAAGCGGTGGACGAGGCGCAAAGGCGCAGCGGTCGCAGCACAGCCGGGCGCGCGGGCCAAAGGGGCGGCAAGGCGCGGCGGGCTCGCTGACGGGCGCTAGAACACCCCGATCACCTCATACATCACCGGCTCGAAACTGCGGCACATGGTGTGGATCACGCGGTTGCGCTCGCGCATTTCCGGGGTGCGCAGCATGGCCTGATAATCGGCGCGTTTTTGCCATTTGGAATAGTTGCAAATCCGGGTCATCGCGTCATTCATATGCAGCCCCGCGCCGATGAAACCGGGCTGTTTGCTGATGAACGCCTCATAGGCCGATTGCAGCGCCTCCATCAGATCGGTGGCGGTGGCGGGGCTGGTCTCGAACGTGGTGATCACGGTCTGCCCGTCGAAATCCTGGGAAATATCCGGCATGGTTGGCCCTCCTTTTTGGCCAGCGTAAGGCGGGTGGCGGCCCGGATCAACAGCGGATCGCGCCGCGCATTTCCCCAGAATCGCCGGTTAGCGATTTTTTGTAAAGTTTGCAGCCAGTTACTTCGGGGATCAAGGCGATCATCTGGGCGCGGATGGCCTGATGCTCGCCCCGGCTGGCATATCCGAGCCGGATCACCTCGACCCGTTTTTCGGTATAAAACACAGTGTATTGGCGAGCATCGCGGGTGACATCGACCCGCGTGGCATTGAAAAACTCCGGCGCCGGTTGGGCACCACAGGCGGCAAGGAACAAGAGGGGAATAAGGCGCTTCATCCGGGAGAAGATGAGGGAGGGAAGGTTAAGGTCGGGTTAATGGGAGGAGGCCCTCCAACTATGAGAGATCACCCGATCCAAGGCCCTCCTGTGCTGCCAACAATTGATCTTGTGAAGGGGTCACTTCCATCAATAGAGACAAGCTCGCTGCGCGCCGCTCGAGTACCCTTTTCGGAAACGATGTCCACACTCAACTCGACCTGTAGATCAAGAGATCTAGCCACAAGACGGGGCCCAGCAGCTCACCCAGATGAATGGATACATTCGTCCACTGGATGACTTGATATCTGTGTCAGGTGGCAGAGGCCAAACGGTTTTCGCGATTGAAAAATGCGGCAAGACGCGGCTTGCGGGGCACGATCACTTCCCGTCCTAAACGATCTCGATCAAGGTTTTGTTGCAGCTTGTCTATCACGTTCAACTCTGCGGCTAGGGCAATTGCGAACCGCAGCGCTTTGGCCCCCCCTTGGCCCGACAATAACTGCCACTCGGCACTCTTGCTGCAAGACAGTCGAACCGGTAGCGGCCAAGTGCTGGCAGTAAAGGTGACACCGCCGCGAAATGCGTTCGGGTGGCTCTCCGTTCCCGCTTTGCGGCTACGGTCAAGCACCACACAACCAAAAGTTCCACTTCCGGCATAAGTGATATAGTGATGACTTGGAGCGATCAGCTCGGATATGCCCCTCGCCACTTCTGAAAGAAAGTCCCTGAAGTCCCTCTGATTGAGGCCGGCATGGATCTTTGAGCTTTCGGAAATTCGCAGGGAAAAAATGTTCATTGCGTAAATCCCCTCGGGCAGCAAGAACAACAAACGCTCCAACTGTGGAAGTGCCATGCAGGCCGGGCCTGCTGCCAGATCGAGTGCAGCCGAAAACGGGACGTTCATCAAATCGTCAAGCTGCGCACGCATCTGGTCGGCCGCTTGCCGAAACCCAATGGCCTGGCTCATCTGATTGGCCAGCAATCCCGCGCTTCGTATCCTTGCCCCGAGTTCCAACCCTTTGAGGGGCTTGGTCACATAATCTGTAGCCCCAGCCCTGAACGCGCGATCAACTGTCGCCTCGTCCAATACCGCCGTCAGCATGAGGATCGGCGTGATACGATATGCGGGGAGATCACGGATCATCCTGCAAAGCTCGACCCCATCTGTGCCCGGCATGCGGATATCCAAAAGGATACAGTCATACACGGTCGTAGCACGACAGATCATATCAATGGCCGCCTTGGCATCGGTGGCTGTCGCTACGTCATCATATCCGGCGCTGACCAAGACCCTGTGCAACAAGTCAAGAAAGAGAGGCTCGTCATCCACTGCTAGAATGCGCATCGGAGGCTCCTTAAGCATAAGATCACACCTGAACAGGGACCAACGAGAGTCGCATAACGAATCGGCGCTCCTGCCCTATCCTTTTAGGGGTCAAACATGC
>JAGPBG010000099.1 GCA_018063485.1 Cypionkella sp. | reverse complement strand
ATAGGGCGCACAGGTCAGGCCGAGGCCGGTGAGGAAGTCTTTTTCCAGCAACCGGTCCTGACTGATCGCCAAAGCGCGGCGGTTGGGGCGGATCGGGCGCAGGGCTTCAAGCGTATCAAGAGCGGCGGTGGGGATGTTTTCAAACTCATAGGTGATCACATCGCATGAGGCCGCAAAACGGGCCAGGGCGGCGCTATCGTCATAAAGTGCGGTGGTAAGCGCATGGGCCACTTCGGCTGCGGGAGGGTTGGCGGATGGCTCGAAGATATGGGTCTTGTAGCCAAGCCGTGCGGCGGCAACCGAGAGCATCCGGCCAAGCTGGCCACCGCCCAAAATGCCGATGGTGGCGCCGAGGGGGAGATTATTCATCCTTTGGCTCCTCGGGGATAGACGCCGAGAGCGCATCGCGCCATGCGTCCAGTCGTGCAGCAAGGGCTGGATCGTTCAGCGCCAGAATACCGGCGGCCAGAAGGCCTGCATTGGTGGCCCCGGCAGAACCGATGGCCATGGTGGCAACCGGGTAGCCTTTGGGCATCTGAACGATGGAATACAGGCTGTCGACACCCGACAGGGCCTTGGTCTGGATTGGCACACCGATCACCGGCACGCGGGTTTTGCTGGCCATCATGCCGGGCAGATGCGCTGCTCCGCCCGCTCCGGCGATGATCACCTGCAAACGGCCGGCGGCGGTGCGGCCATAATCCCATAGCCGATCAGGGGTGCGGTGGGCGGAAACGATGCGGGTCTCATAGGCGATGCCCAATTCATCAAGGATCAGCGCTGCCTCTTTCATGGTCGGCCAATCGGATTGGCTGCCCATGATGATTCCCACGTTTACGGCCATATCGCCCCCATTTTCCATCAAGGGCAGCACTATAGCGGTGGCTTCGGTGGGGGCAAGGGATCAGGCGATGATGTCGGGGATCAGCCGGTCTTCGATCCGTGTGATCTGATCCTTGAGCGCCAGTTTTTGCTTCTTCAACCGCCGCAGGACCAATTGATCAGGACGGCCCGTAGCCGCAAGCGCATGAATCGCCTCGTCCAGGTCGCGATGCTCTTGCAGCATGACGCGCAGGCGCACACGCAACATTTCTTCTATGTTCAATTCGCTGGGGGCGTTCATGGCAGGATTGGCGTCCAGTCTTATGGCTTTGCCTGATCCTATAGCGATTCGCCGCTTTTGCGGGAATATTCTTTGCCGCAGGGCACCGATTTCTGGGGCCTTGCAGGCGCGGGGCGCGGAACCCATATTGTAAAGGGCAGGTGCCCAACCGGGGCCTGTCGGCAATGTCGCTTTGAACAGGACATGAGGTATGACGAAACTGACTTTTGGCTCGCATCCGTTCCTTTTGGGGTTTGAACAATTGGAGCGGCTGGTTGAGCGCACCGCGAAAACTGCTTCAGAGGGCTACCCGCCCTTCAACATCGAGGCAACGTCGGAACATACCTATTGCATCACGCTGGCGGTTGCGGGCTTTCTGGATGACGATCTGTCGATCACGGTCGAGGACCGGCAATTGGTTGTGCGTGGGCGGCAAGGCGATGACGGGCAAGAGCGGATTTTCCTGCATCGGGGCATTGCCGCACGGGCCTTTCAACGCAGTTTCGTGATGGCCGAAGGGGTTGAGGTGGCGGGCGCGCATCTGGATCACGGCTTGCTGCATATTGACCTGCGCCGCACGGTGCCCGATTCCGTGGTGCAGACCATCAAGATCGGCCGGAAATAGGAGATGAATATGGATGTGAAATTCAAAGCCATGCCGGAGTCTGAAATCCGGTTGGTCTATGTGCGCCCGGTGGCAGTCGCGGATCTGCCACAAACACTGCAAGATCAGATTGGCGAGGCGACTACCGTTTACGCCGTGCATGGCGAGGACGGCAAACAACTGGCGCTGGTGGCCGACCGCAAGCTGGCCTTTGCCTTGGCGCGACAGCACGATATGGAGCCGGTGAATGCGCATTGACGGCGGATCTGCTCCTAAGCTTCTGTAGGGATGCAACTTGTGCTTATGGACGCGGAGCGCGCCATTTGCTGAAAGAGAGCAAAGGTTCTGGCGCGGTGCCGGGGATGATCTGAGAGGGAAAGCAGATGGCTACAGGATATACTCGGCTGCAAATTGCATTGCATTGGCTGATCGCCGTATTGATCGTGGCGAATTACTTTTTCAGTGAGGAGATGCCAGATATTTTTGACGGGATGCTGGAAGGCAAACCGGTTGAGGGTCTAACGCCGCTGTTTCATGTCTGGGCCGGGGTTGCGGTGCTGGTTCTGGTGCTGCTTCGGCTGGTCTTCAAGGTGCTTTCGAAGGGCGAGCATGAGGTGGCGGTGAGCCTGCAAGACAAGGCGGCGGTCTGGACCCATCGGCTGCTGTATCTGCTGATGATTGCGGTGCCGGTTCTGGGCATGATGACCTGGTTTCGCAGCATGGATGCCACGGCGGACCTGCATGTCTATGCGGTGAATGCGCTGATGATATTGGTTTTGGGCCATGCGGCGATGGCGTTGTTTCATCAATATGTGCTGAAAGACGGGCTGCTGTTGAAGATGATACGGGCCCGGTAATTTGCGCTTGGGGGCGGCTGCGAGCCGCCCCTGTGACTTACGGCATCAGCCTTTGATCAGCCCCATGGATTCCAGTTTCAAGATCACCTGATGCGCGCAGTGGTCAACGGCACTGCCTTCGGTATCGACCACCAACTCGGGCTTGATCGGGGCCTCATAGGGGTCTGAAATGCCGGTGAACTCCTTGATCTTGCCCTCGCGCGCCAGCTTATACAGGCCCTTGCGGTCGCGGCGTTCGCATTCCTCGACCGATGTTGCCACATGCACCTCGATGAAAGCTCCGAAAACCTCGATCATTTCACGCACAGCGCGCCGGGTGGCAGTATAGGGCGCGATTGGCGCACAAAGGGCGATACCGCCGTTCTTGGTGATTTCCGACGCCACATAGCCGATGCGCATGATATTGATATCGCGGTGCTCTTTCGAAAACCCGAGTTCCGAGGACAGGTGCTTTCGCACGACATCGCCATCCAAAAGCGTAACCGGCCGCCCGCCCATTTCCATCAATTTGACCATCAGCGCATTGGCGATGGTGGATTTTCCCGAGCCGGACAGGCCGGTAAAGAACACCGTAAAGCCCTGCCTGTCACGCGGGGGCGACGTGCGGCGCAACTGGGCCACCACTTCGGGGAAAGAGAACCAATCGGGGATTTCCAGGCCTTCACGCAGGCGGCGGCGCAGTTCGGTGCCGGAAATGTCCAGAACCGTGGTGCCCTCGGGAACCTCATCAACCGGGAAATATTGTGCACGTTCCTGCACATAGACCATCTGTTTGAAATCGACCATTTCGATACCGATTTCGGCCTGGTGCTTGCGCACCAGTTCCTGGGCGTCATAGGGGCCGTAGAAAGCGTTGCCCTGACTGTCCTTGCCGGGGCCTGCGTGATCGCGGCCGACGATGAAATGGGTTAACCCATGGTTCTTGCGGATCAACGCATGCCAAAGCGCCTCACGCGGGCCGGCCATGCGCATCGCCAGCGGTAACAGGCTCATATGGGTGGTCGAGACCGGATATTTGTCCAGAACCGCCTCATAGCAACGCACGCGGGTAAAGTGATCGACATCGCCCGGTTTGGTCATGCCAACGGTGGGATGGATCAGCAGGTTGGCCTGCGCCTCACGCGCGGCACGAAAGGTAAGTTCCTGATGCGCGCGGTGCAGCGGATTGCGGGTCTGGAAGGCGACAATACGCTGCCAGCCCATCTTGCGGAAATAGGCGCGCAACTCGTTCGGGGTGTCGCGGCGCGATTTGAAATCATAGTGCACGGGGGGCTGCAAACCGGTGATCGGGCCACCCAGGTAAACCTTTCCCGCCGTGTTGTGCAGATAATTCACCGCCGGATGGCCGACATCATCGGTACCGAATACGCCTTTGGCCTCGGTTGATTTGTCCGGCACCCATTTGTCGGTAACCGACACAATGGCGAGGATCACGCCTTCGGCGTCGCGCAGGGCAATATCAAGGCCGGGCTGGATTTTCTCGGCAAAGGCTTCGGACACATCCAGCGTGATCGGTATCGGCCAGAGCGATCCATCGACAAGGCGCATGTTTTCCACGACGCCGTTGTAATCGGGTTCGGACATAAAGCCCCTGAGCGGGTGGAACCCGCCGCTCATCAACAATTCCAGATCGCAGATCTGACGCGCAGTCAGATCCCATGACAGCAGATTTCCCGCCTCGACCTTGAGTTTCTGGGCGGATTCGTAGGAAACATAAAGCTCCGGGATCGGAGCATGATTGGAAAGGGCCATCTGCGCGCTCGCTTGTTAGATGCCTGACGGGCGGCTAACCCCACCACCTGACGCAGGCTTAGCCTGCGAATGCTGCGAAATTCAAGCCAATCCGCTAGATTTGCATCGGAAAAAAAAGGTTGAAATGGGGGAACGCTGTGGGACAGGATTTTGCCAGACGATCAAGGCTTCGGGGTGACCGCGCCTATCGTGATTTTGGGTGGTGGCTTGCGGTTCAACCAATTGGCGCGGTGAATCATCGGCCCCGACATGGCGAACGATCACAATGCCTCGGCCTTCGCCGGCGCCGACCGAAAGCGTTGGGTCTTGCCCATCAGGGCCAAGACGCGAGATCTGGCCCGCAAACCGATCAATGCTCCGCCAGAAACTTTTCGGCATCCAGTGCCGCCATGCAGCCCATGCCGGCAGAGGTGACGGCTTGGCGGTAGATATGATCGGTGAGATCACCCGCCGCAAAGACGCCCGCAATGGCGGTGCGGGTGGAGCCGGGTTCGACCTGAACATAACCGCCCAAGTGCAGCGGAAGTTGGTCTTTGACCAGCTCGGACGAGGGCGCATGGCCGATGGCGACAAAGAACCCGTGGCAGGGGATATCCTTGATCTCGCCGGTTTGCAGGTTGCGGGTGCGTACGCCGGTGACCGAATTGGGATTTTCAGTGCCCAGAACCTCGGTGACTTCGGAATTCCAGACCATCTCGATCTTCGGATGTTTGAACAGCCGGTCTTGCATGATCTTTTCGGCACGAAGGCTGTCGCGGCGGTGGATCAGGGTGACTTTGGTGGCGAAATTGGTCAGAAACAGCGCCTCTTCCACGGCGGTATTGCCGCCGCCGATCACGACCACTTCTTTACCGCGATAGAAAAACCCGTCGCAGGTGGCGCAAGCGGAAACACCAAAGCCTTTGAATTTTTCCTCGGACGGCAGACCCAGCCACTTCGCCTGTGCGCCGGTGGCAAGGATCACGGCATCGGCAGTGTAGATGGTGCCAGAATCGGCCTGTGCGGTGAAGGGGCGTTTGGACAGATCAAGGGCTGTGATGTAATCGAAGACAATCTCGGCACCCATCGCTTTTGCGTGGTCTTCCATCCGCACCATCAGATCGGGGCCCTGGACATGGGTGTCGCCGGGCCAGTTCTCGACTTCGGTGGTGATGGTCAACTGGCCACCCGGTTGCAGGCCCTGCACAAGAATGGGGTTGAGCATGGCGCGGGCGGAATAGACGGCGGCGGTATAGCCGGCCGGACCAGAGCCGATGATCAGAACTTTGCTGTGACGGGTTTCGGCCATGATATGCTCCAGCGTGATTTGCGCCTTGGATATAGGCAATAGGCGCGTTGGGGGAAAGGGGGGGGGTCGGTCGCGCTTGCGCAAGGGAGTGAAAATTAATTGCGCCGCCGTGAAATATTATTGCGCAAACTTGAGGCAGCGCATAGATAAGCGCCAACAGGAGTTCCCATATGGCCAGTTCAAAACTCGATCCGATCGACCGCAAAATTCTGGCCGAGTTACAGGCTGATGGGCGGATGACCAATGTGGAACTGGCCAGTCGGGTGGGGATTTCCGCACCCCCTTGTCTGCGCCGGGTGCGTACGCTGGAGGAGTCTGGCTATATCAAGGGCTATCATGCCGATGTGGATGCGCGCGAATTGGGCTTTGAGGTGCAGGTCTTCGCCATGGTGCGGCTGCAAAGCCAGGCCGAGGCGGATTTGTCGCGCTTTGAGGACCGCTGCCGCGAATGGCCGCTGGTGCGCGAGTGCCATATGCTGAACGGCGAGATTGATTTCATCTTGAAATGTGTGGCGCCTGATCTGAGCAGTTTTCAGGGCTTTCTGACCGGGCAGTTGTTGAAGGCCGATAACGTGGCGAATGTGAAAACTTCGTTGGTGATTCGCTGCGCCAAGGATGCGCCAGGGCTGCCGTTTGATGTGCTGGAAGAGCGGCTGGCGAAAAACGCCTGATCGCCAAAGTGAGAAGCGGCCCCCTGTGGTGGTGCCAGAGGAGCACCGGGGGCCGCTTTAACCGATCACTATCCGAGCGATGAGGGGGTGCCCGAAGGTCTTACCGCGCCCGACATCGCCTGTTTGCACAGAGTGGACATCTGTAAGGCAAAGATGGCGCAAAAGTGTTGGCTTGTCAAAGTTAATTCTTAATTATCGCATGGTTGTGCGGCGATCTTCATCTAAATTTTGTGATTTCTTCATCTGGATCTCGTGATTGTTGCCAAGAAGAAAACAATCAGAGCGGTTTGGCTGTGATTAGCGCTTTGCCCCAAGCGAATCGCGCAAGCAAAAGGGGCCAGATTGCTCTGGCCCCCTTTGTAAAATGTTGAATGGATCAGCGGGCGGCGATGGCTCGGGGCTTGGCCGGGGCAATCGGTTTCATTGATTCGGGGCGGCGGCGCTGGCCGCGGATCCAAGGCATGACGACATAGACCTCATTGCTGGAGGCGATTGCGGATTTCAACCAACGACGTTCTTTTTTCATGGCTTGGGTTCCTGCGTTTCTTGCTGCGTTGGGATCACTATCACCCGAATTTGCGGCGCGGTTTTGGCAGGCTTGCAAAAAGTTGTGGCAATGGAGCGGGCGCGTTTGGTCGGAATATGGCAGGTGGGGCATAATTTCCAAGATATTGATTTCAATATATTTTATTTGGTTTTGGAAACCATGTGCCGTGTGGGGCCGGGATTGTCTGGCAAATTGCGGCGCGTGATGGGCGCGGGGTGCCGAAGATCCGCCGCAATCAAAGGGTGATGGCCGACATCAGGCGGCCATAGTCGGCCTCATGCGCGTGGGTGGTGCGGCGATAGGAATAGAATCGGTCGGGGTCGGCATAGGTGCAGTGCCGAGTCCATTCGGCATGGGCCACGCCAGCCTTGCGCAAACACCACAGCCCATAGGCAGGCAGATCGAACAGCATTCGATCCGCTGTCCCATTGGCGAAAAAGCGGCGCGATTCGGGGTCGTCGTCGGTAAAGCCCTCATAGAACTCGGGACCGACCTCATAGGCGGATTGGCTGATGCAGGGGCCGATGACGGCGGTGATATTGGCGCGGGCTGCCCCCAGGGTTTCCATGACATCAAGGGTTGCCTCAAGCACGCCGTCGCGCAGGCCACGCCAACCGGCATGGGCGGCTCCGATCACCTGCGCCTCTGGGTCGGCAAACAACACCGGCTGG
>JAGPBG010000098.1 GCA_018063485.1 Cypionkella sp. | reverse complement strand
AACGCACAGCAAACCGGCGGCCAGGAAGCCGCGCATCCGGTTCGGTGCTGATACCAACGACATTTTGCGTCTCCGCCCTGTTGACCCACTATTTCAAACGCACGAACAAAGCGCAACGTTCCACATAAACTGCGGGCGCCCTATCGCCACTTTCCACGGCGTCAGGGCGTGACATGGCTGCGTGAACCCGACAGAATGGCCCGGATAAGAACCACAGGAGCCGCAATGACCTATTATCCCGCCGATACCCGTTATGACGCCATGATTTACCGCCGAACCGGCAATTCCGGGGTGAAACTGCCCGCCGTCTCATTGGGCCTGTGGCACAACTTTGGCCATGACACCCCACATGAGACCAAACGGACCATCTGCCAGACCGCCTTTGATCTGGGCATCACCCATTTCGATCTGGCCAACAATTACGGCCCGCCCCCCGGCAGTGCGGAAACCGCGTTTGGCGATATCCTGAAATCCGATTTCAACGGTTTTCGCGATGAGTTGATCATCTCGTCCAAGGCTGGCTACAATATGTGGAGCGGCCCTTACGGCGAATGGGGCAGCCGCAAGAACCTGATCGCCTCATGTGATCAAAGCCTCAAGCGGATGGGCCTTGACTATGTCGATATCTTCTACTCGCATCGCTTTGACCCCGACACCCCGCTGGAAGAAACCATGGGCGCGCTCGATCATATAGTGCGGTCTGGACGCGCGCTCTATGTCGGGATTTCCAGCTATAATTCGCAGCGCACGCGTGAGGCGGTGGCGATTTTGAAAGATCTTGGTACTCCCTGTCTGATCCACCAACCCAGCTATAATATCCTGAACCGCTGGGTGGAAACTGATGGGTTGAAGGACACGTTGGCCGAATTGGGGGTGGGGTCGATCGCCTTCACGCCCCTGGCGCAGGGAATTCTAACCAAAAAATACCTGAACGGTATCCCCGAAAACAGCCGTGCGACCCAAGGCAAATCGCTCGATCTGTCCACAATCACCTCGCGCGCGTTGGAATCGGTGAAATCTCTGGATACAATGGCAAAATCGCGCGGACAAACGCTGGCCCAGATGGCGCTGGCTTGGGTGTTGCGCAATGGCGGCATCACCTCGGCGCTGATCGGGGCATCGCGACCCGAACAAGTCACCGATTGCGCCGGAGCGATTGGAAATCTTGAGTTTTCCGCCGGGGAACTTGCCCAGATTGATGCGATTTCCGAAGAAAAAGACATCAACCTTTGGGCAAAATCCTCCGAGGATTAACAGAGCCGGGCGGCGGGGGTTAAACCGCTTTCGCCGCCCGCAGCCCGAACCAGCGCCGTTTGCGCCGCGTCCCGTCACCGGGAGTAACGATCATCAGCAGCGATGGAATCACGATCAGTGTCAGCACCGTCGCAAAGGCAAGGCCAAAGACAATCGCGCTTGAAAGCGAAATCCACCACTGGGTTGAGGGCGCGCCATAAGTGGTTTCGTGGTTCAACAGCTCAAGATTCAACCCAAAAGCAATCGGCAACACACCCAGAATGGCCGTCAACGCCGTCAGTACCACCGGGCGCGCCCGTTCGCGGCAGGTCTCAAGGATCGCGTCGATCTTGGCCATGCCTTCGTGGCGCAGCGTGTCATAGGTGTCGATCAGCACGATATTGTTGTTCACCACCACCCCCGCCAACGCGATAATGCCGATTCCGGTCATCACCACGCCAAACGGTTGGCCCATGATCAACAGACCCAAAAGCACCCCAATGGTGGACATCACCACCGCCGAAAGGACCAAACCAACCGAGATGAACTTGTTGAACTGCGCCAAAAGCACAATGAAAATCAAGAACATAGCCGCGCCAAAGGCCTTGCTCAGAAAGGCCCCGGCCTCGGCCTGTTCTTCATCCTCGCCCGCCAGTTTCCAACGGATCCCCAACTTGTCCAACCCCGCCTTTTTCAATTCGGAGGTGATGGCATCACGCACGGGCGCAGTCTGCACGCCTGCCGCAATTCCCGCCTGAACCGTAATCGTGCGCTGGCTGTTCAGCCGTGTAAGCTGCCCGGTGGTTGGCGCCGCCACCCGCGTGACGAAGTTCGACAACGGAACCGAGCCACTGGCGGTTTCAATCCGCAACTGATCCAGCGCGAGTACGGTGCGCTGATCTGCTGGCAAGCGCAGCCGGATATCCACCGCATCATCCGCCCCTGCCGGGCGATATTCCGACAGTTTCAAACCAGACGTCACCAACTGCACCATCGCGCCCACGGTACTGGGTGCCACGCCATAACGCGCCGCCGCGCCACGATCGACAATCAGTTCCCAATCGACGCCCGGCAAGGGCAGACCCGAATCAATATCAATCACTCCTGGCACTTTGGCCAGTTCATCGGCAATCTGCGCCGCCACTGTGCCCAGACCTTCAGGGTTGACCGCAGATAGCTGGATCTGGATCGCCTTGCCGGTCGGTGGCCCCGCTGCTGGCACCGAGACTTCGATATCGACCCCCGGAATCCCCACCATTTTGGCACGTAGATCGTTCAGAATCGCGTTGGCATTCTTGCGCTCGCGCCAATCGACGAATTCATACTGGATCACCCCGATCACATCGGCGGCGACTTCATTGCCCGCACCACTCGCCTTGCCCGACCGCGTGTAGACCGAGGAAATCCCCGGAAAGCCCAAAACCCGCGCCTCGGCCTGACGCACCAATGTGTCCTTTTCTTCAATCGACAGGTTTCCGCGTGCCTTGACATAAAGCAGGCCATACTCCGGTTCGACGTTCGGGAAAAACTCGACCCCGCGACCATACTTGCCATAAGAATAGGGCACCGCGACCAAAAGGCCCAACGCGAGCGTCAGCACGGTAAAAGGATGGCGCACGGCCTTGCCGACCAGCCACATATAAGGCCCGTCCTTGTGCCTGGCGGGTTCCTTGAACGGTTTGGCGATCAACGCACCCATCGTTGGCACAAAAATCAGCGCATAAAGCATCGAGGCCGACAGTGTCACGATCAGAGTGATCGGCATGTATTTCATGAACTCGCCCACAATCCCCGGCCAGAACAGCAGTGGCGAAAAGGCAGCAACCCGCGTCATCGTTGCGGCAATCACCGGCCCAGCCATCCGGTGCGAGGCCTGCGCAAAGGCCAAACGCTTGTCCATGCCTTCGGACATTCGCCGCTCGGCATATTCGGTGACGATGATCGCGTCATCAACCAACATGCCAACCGCCAGAATAAGCGAGAACAGCACCACAATGTTGACGGTGAATCCCATCAGCGACAGCAACAGCATTCCCATCAGGAAAGACGCCGGAATTGCCATCCCGATCAGGATCGACGCACGGCCCGACAGCGCAAACAGGATCACGATGAACACCAAAATCACCGCCGTCAGCACCGAGTTTTGCAGATCCCCCAACAACTGACGGATATCTTTCGATTTGTCCTGACTAAAGGTCACAATGGTGCCAGAGGGCAGCAGGCCCTTGAACTCTTCGGTAACCGCCTTTACTGCATCCACGGTTTCAATCAGATTGGCACCAGTTCGCTTTGACACCTCAATCGCCACTGCCGGCGCGCCGTTCAGTCGGGTGATTGTTGTCGGATCTTTGTGAGTGGCCCGCACCGAGCCGATATCCTTGGCCAAAACCATTGCGGTATTGGTCGAGATGATCGGCAAGGTCGCCACGTCTTCAGGTGTTTCGATCAGGGACGGCACCTTGATGGAATAGCGCCCTTCCGCACCCTCAAGCGCGCCCGCCGCCACCAGTTGATTGTTGGCATTCACCCCGGCAATCAGCAGATCGGGCCGCAAGCCATAGCTTTCGAGTTTGGCCGGATCGACGATCACCTCGATCAGATCATCGCGCACCCCTTGCAGTGACGCATCCAGAACTCCGTTCACTTCCTTGATCCGGTTTTTCAACTCGCGCCCGGCTGTGGACAGAACCACCTCGGGCACATTGCCGGACAGCGTGATGACCAGCACCGGGAATTCCGAGATGTTCACCTCATTCACCGTCGGCTCATCCACGCCTGAAGGCAGATCGCGCCGTGCTTGGGACACCTTGTTGCGCACATCGACCAAGGCCTTGTCGAGATCGGCCCCGGCCTGAAACTCCATCAAGACGTTACCGCCGCCCTCATAGGCGGTTGCGGTCATTTTCTTGATGCCGGTGATGGATTTCAATGCGGTTTCCATCGGGCGAAGCAACAGCCGCTCGCTATCTTCGGGCGAGATCCCAGAATAACCCATCGAGACATAGATGATCGGGATCTGCACATCCGGCTCGGCTTCCTTGGGAATGCTGACATAGGCCATCGCGCCAGCAAGCATCAGGAAAACCAGAACAGAAATCGTTAGCCGGGCATTGGCAATTGCCGTTTCTACGATCTTCATGGCTGGGACACCGGGGCGGCCTCATCCACCACAACCTGATCGCCATTGCGCACCAGATCTTGCCCCGACACGACAATGCGCACACCCTGCGGAATGCCCGTCACCACCAGCCCATTCAGCGTATCGTCCAGCACCTGAATGGCCGCAAATTGCGCAACATCATCCGGCCCGACAACGCGCAACCCGATCTCGCCCTGATCGGACAGCGTAATGATCGAACGCGGGACAGTAACAGCGATGACCGGCGCGGCCAAAAGCTCGACTTTCGCGGTCATGCCGGCCGGAATGGATTTGTCTTTGTTGGGAAAGGCGATCTCAACCGGAAAAGTCCGCGTCGCCGCCGAGGCCTCGCGCGCCACAAAACGCACGGTTCCGTCAAGTTTCTGGCCGTTGACCAGAGTAACCTGTGCTGCCGAACCGATGGACACCTGTCCGACATCGAGTTCCGACACCTCAGCCTTCACCAAAATGGGGTCCAGCGTCAGGATGGTCGCAATGGTCGCGCCCATCTGTACCCATTCGCCGGCTTCAACCTCGACGGAATCCACTGTGCCGGAAAACGGCGCTTTCAATTGCAGACGATCAACAGTTGCCTTGGCCAGTTTCAGTTGCGCCGCAGCGGCGTTTCGGGCGGAACGGGCATTGGTCACCTGAGTTTCGGGCGTGTTGCCGCTTTTGAACAACCGCTCCGCCAAGGCCAGATCGCGTTCGCTCTGATCCAGAGCGATTTGTGCGATTTCGGCGTTGGCCACGGTTTCGGGGCCCTCCAACTGCATCACGAGGCTACCTTGGGCAACCGACTTGCCCTTTGCCAGATTAAGCACTTCGATAACCCCAGTGGCCCGCGCGGCCAAGGTTGCGCTTTTATCTGGAGCGGTCACGCCTGAAAGTCTGATCTTGCGGGCGTGTTCAGCAAAAACCGGGGTCATTCCGGCGACGGTGCGCAACACCGGCTCCGGTTGCAGGGCAGGGGCTTCGGCCGCTTGCGATGCCTCAGCTTTCGCCTGATTGGTGCCAACGGCCGCAAAGTGGCCTGTAGCAATCCACGCTCCTGCCGCCAGCAAAACCAACAGGGCAGCAATTCGGTGAAGGCGGATGTTGTGGAACACGACTGGTCTCTTTCTAACTACACTGGACTTATGGTTTGAATGTCCGCAAACGCAAAACCAAGGCGGAGATCGTTCTATTACGCGGCGTCCATACTATTGATGGCATAAATATGCCACCGATATCTCTTTTCCAGCACTGAGCTGTCAACCGGGGGGCCCAGGTAGAAGTTAAACCTCGCCCTGCATTTGCAGGGTGCGTCAGGGCCCAGAGCGCGTTGCGTTCAATCAGCTACATGTATTCACCTCGCAACCCGAGGCAGCGATTGCCCTTGCAAATGCGTTCGGGTTGCGAGGTGAATTCAATTTGACACAACGCGCTCTAGCCAGAAAGAGCCCAATCGCCAAAGCCGAACCCGTTATAATCGCGCCAATAGGCCTCTCGGGCGGCGGATTCGAGATCAGGCCCGTAAAGTTCGGCCAATGTGAAGGCAGCTTTATCCGCCACCGTGGGCAGTGGATTCATGGGCAAGCCGACTCGACCGGTCAAAGCTGACAGATCTTCGTTCAGGTCGCTCTCCCGGATCAGGATATCCGGGGCCTGCAGGCTGGCAAAGCCCTGAATCCACGCCCCTTGGCTGGCAAATTGCGGCAACATCCGCAACTCGGTCCGCCCAGCGTGAATATGCTTCATCAACTCCAGAAACACCAGAAACCCAGCGCGAAACTCTTCTTGCGTCGCGAAACCCTTGCCCTTGGGAGGCAGTTGGAATTTATGAACCCGTTTGAGATAGGGTCGCAGTTCCGGCATCCATTCCTTCTCAACAAAATCTGCCCAAACCGCATGTGCCCGCGTCAAAGGATGTCGCAACACAGTAAAGCTGCGCTGGCCGGAATGGGCTTGTTTCCATTGGCGCAAGGATTTTCGATCAAAGGCAGGCAGCAGCGGCCCATAGCTTTGCAGCCATTTCCTAATCTGCTGTTCCGGCCCCGACTTGATCGGCATGAATAACAGCGGTGCCGCCGCAGACGCCAGGTATTGCGGCACGGCGGCCAACCGGCGCGGCTCAAAATTGGGGGTTTCCGCCAGGTGGAACCAATCCATCCCGGCCAACCCTTCGGCCATTTCCTGCGGATTGCTGACCTTGTCAGCCAAGGCCTCGGGGTTTTGTTTTTTGAAGCGGAAATCAAGTTTGGCCAGCCGCCCGTCAACGCCCAGAAAGGCAGCAAGGCCGTTCAGCACCTCAAGATCCAAAACGTCTTCATAATCAATGTAGAACGCCGTCTGTCCGGTAACTTGCAAAGCATGAACAAGGCGGCGTTGAAAGCCGTGCACAGCTTCAAGTCGCGTCTGGAATTCGGCCAGGTCGAAGTTCGGGCGCACGGTTTTCAGATGCTTGGTATTCGCCAGCCACCATTGATCGCTTTCCAGCGCAATTTTCCAACTGATGTAGCTTTCAACCTGATTGCGCGTCAGAATCACTTTGGCGCAGGTCGGATCATTCATCACCAAATCGAAAACGCGCGGATCGTGGTCGTGGAAATAGCGAAACCCGGTCATTCCCGGCACCAAAGCCATGGCATTCAGCAAACTCGACGGATCGGCCCCGCGCTGATCCATCGTGACACCCAGCATTTCCTGTTTGCCTTCACCGCCCATAAAGAACGGATTGAACGCCTCGCCCAGACAAGACACGCCATCAATCGCGTTCAGATTGGCCTCAAGGAAATTCGAACCCGTCCGCATTTCCGCGAAAATGACAAAAGACGTAAAGGACTTGGCCGGCATTCATTACTTTACCAAATAGGGGCGGCCACGCCGCGTTGTAGAAGCACGCAACGCATCTCC
The DNA here is from genome assembly GCA_018063485.1 of Cypionkella sp. GTDB lineage: Bacteria > Pseudomonadota > Alphaproteobacteria > Rhodobacterales > Rhodobacteraceae > CBDUEF01. The sequence goes on along the minus strand of JAGPBG010000098.1, from coordinate 276 downwards.
GGGCGGGAAATCCCCCATCAGGATCGGCTGCATCCCCTGATTGCGCAGGTTTTGCAGGAATTGGCCGAAACCCGTCAGGTCTGTCATCCGCGGAGCTTCGGTCAGCCTGCGGGTTGAACGCGGGCTTATCTCATCAATCACGCTTTGCAAGGGCTCCATCGGGTTCTCGATGAATTCGGCAAGTGTCCAGATCCGCACCCGCGCTTTCACCCAAGGGCTGCGCAGGATGCCCAGGAATTCAAGTTCGGTCTTTTGCATCAATGCAGCGTCGCGGCG
>JAGPBG010000097.1 GCA_018063485.1 Cypionkella sp. | reverse complement strand
AGTCAGGATGATCAGCGTTTGCTTGAAATCAACGGTGCGGCCCTGACCATCGGTCAGAATCCCGTCATCAAGCACCTGCAACAGCACGTTGAACACATCCGGGTGGGCCTTTTCGACTTCATCAAATAACACAACCTGATAGGGGCGGCGGCGAACGGCCTCGGTCAGCACGCCGCCTTCGTCATAGCCGACATAGCCCGGAGGGGCACCGATCAGCCGGGAAACCGCGTGTTTCTCCATGAATTCGGACATATCAATCCGAACCATGGCCGCATCATCGTCGAAAAGATATTCGGCGACGGCCTTGGTCAGTTCGGTTTTGCCAACACCGGTTGGGCCCAGGAACAGGAACGACCCCAGCGGACGGTTTTCATCGTTCAGACCCGCACGCGCACGGCGGACGGCATTTGACACGGCTGTCACGGCAGCATTCTGGCCAATCACCCGTTTGCCAAGCTCGTCCTCCATCCGCAGCAGCTTTTCCCGCTCACCTTCCAGCATCTTGGCCACCGGAATCCCGGTCCAGCGTTCGACCACCTCGGCAATCTGCTCGGGGCGGACGGATTCCGACACCAGAAGATCGCCTTCGCGAGCCTCGGCCTCGACCAGCTTTTTCTCAAGGCCGGGAATGATGCCATAGGAGAGTTCCCCCGCACGGCCAAGGTTGCCGTCACGCTTGGCCTGATCAAGTTCGGCGCGGGCGCGATCGAGATGTTCTTTAACCTCGCGCGCGGCCTCCAACTTGTCGCGTTCATCCTGCCATTTCGCCGTCATCTCGCTGGATTTCTCCAGCAGGCCCGAGAGTTCCTTTTCCAACCGCTCAAGCCGGTCCTTGCTGGCCGCGTCATCTTCTTTCTTCAACGCCTCGGCCTCGATCTGCAATTGCAGGATCTGGCGGTCGAGTTGATCAAGCTCTTCGGGCTTGCTGTCGACCTCCATCCGCAGGCGGGAGGCGGCTTCATCCATCAGGTCGATGGCCTTGTCCGGCAAGAATCGATCAGTGATATAGCGATGCGATAAGGTGGCTGCGGCCACGAGGGCCGAGTCGGAAATGCGAACGCCGTGGTGCAGCTCGTATTTCTCCTTGATGCCGCGCAGGATCGAAATGGTGTCTTCAACCGTGGGTTCAGACACCATCACAGGCTGAAACCGGCGCGCAAGGGCCGCGTCTTTTTCCACATATTTGCGGTATTCATCCAGCGTGGTGGCACCGACGCAATGCAGCTCGCCCCGAGCCAGCGCCGGTTTGATCAGGTTGGCCGCATCCATTGCACCATCGGATTTGCCCGCGCCAACCAGCGTGTGCATTTCGTCGATGAAAAGGATGATATCACCTGCGGCGGCGGTGACTTCGTTCAGGACGGCCTTGAGACGCTCTTCAAACTCGCCGCGATATTTCGCACCGGCAATCAGAGCACCCATGTCCAGCGCCATCAGCTTCTTGTTGCGCAGGGATTCGGGCACGTCGCCGTCAATGATACGCAGGGCAAGGCCTTCGGCAATGGCGGTTTTACCCACGCCCGGCTCGCCAATCAACACGGGATTGTTCTTGGTGCGGCGGGAAAGCACCTGCATGGCCCTGCGGATTTCCTCGTCGCGACCGATGATCGGGTCTATCTTGCCCTGCTCAGCAGCCTCGGTCAGATCGCGGGCATATTTCTTCAGGGCGTCATAGCCCTCTTCCGCCGAAGCGGTATCGGCGGTGCGACCCTTGCGGATGTCATTGATCGCGCCATTCAGTTTCTGCGCGGTGACAGCGCCCGCATCCAGCGACTCTTTCGCCTTGCTGGCCACCATGCACAGCGCCATCAGCATGCGCTCGACCGGAACAAAGCTGTCACCGGCCTTTTTGGCGAGTTTCTCCGCCTCATCCAGCACCTTAACAAGGCCGGGGTCCATAAAGGGCTGGGCATCGCCCGAAACCTTGGGCAGTTTGCGCAAATTCACCTCAAGCGCCTCGGTCACACGAGCGGGCTCGCCCCCGGCGCGGCGAATCAGATTGGACGCAAGCCCCTGATCATCGTCCATAATTGCCTTGAGCAGATGCTCGGGCGCAAGCCGCTGGTGGCTTTCGCGTGTGGCAATGGTCTGCGCTGCTTGAATGAAACCGCGCGACCGCTCCGTGAATTTCTCTAAATTCATCGGTCATTCTCCTTTTCCAAAGCGCCGCTGCAATGCCCGGAACCGGCACATCGCCTTGGCCTTGCCCTGAATTTGGGAGTTCCCCCGATGCAATACAATGCCCCCGATAACCCGGAACCGGCGAATTTTCGCTGCCTAACCGCCACAGCCCTCAACCGTACGCGGGCCTCCGCCCAAAAGCCCATCCTGCATACGCGAGATACGGCCAATGCACAGCAGCCCCTACTTGCGCCGTCGCCGCTCAGACCACAGGTTCACAGACTATCCCGTTCCCGAAAACAGGCCCCAATGCACGAACCGCTGCAAATCATCCTTGCCAAAAGCACTCTGACCGCCTTGCAATTGCACGTTGGCAAATCCGGCCTGTCCATCGGCGACTCTGCCGGTCTAAGTCTCAGGGATGATGGTCAAATCGGCGTCCTGGCGACGCTTACCCGCTATCGGCTTGGCCTGTTGCCCTACAGATCACAGGTGCTGATTGGACTGATCCCGCTGCAAGACCGCGCGCAACTTCTCCCCCATATGGCCAACGCCGACTCCATGCGGGTCCGCGTTGTCGCCCTGACACCCGAACACCTTGCGCCCGATCACCGGGCCGAAATTGCCATTTCAGTCTGGGGTATCATGCGCTTTGTGCCCGCCCCAAGTGGCGCGCGCCCTCCAACGCAGCCAGCGCCACCAGACGCCAAACCGGCAGAAGCCAAACCGGGAATTCCGCCCCCACCGCCATTCCGAAAGATATCGGCTGGCCCCTGACCGCCCTCTCAGCCATAGCGCACAAAGGCAAAGGCGCTGCCATCCGGGGCCCAACACGGCACATTGATACTTCCTTGCCCACCGATAAACTCCAAAGCCCGACGCCGATTGCCGCCGTCCGGGTCCATCAGACACAGCGCCACCGGCACATCCTGAGGATGCCCAACAGTTCCGGGCGCATAGGCCAGATAAAGGATATGCGCCCCGTCGGGGCTGGGATGCGGAAACCAGTTTGCGAAATCATCCGTGAAAACCTGCCGCCGGTCTTGCCCATCCACCGCCATCACCCAAATCTGAGCATGACCATCCCGATCGCAATTGTAATAAATCCGCGTCCCATCCGCCGAGTAATCCGGCCCGTCGCACTGGCCCTCGCCCATGGTCAGGCGCTGCTCGGCACCGCCATCCACCCCTATCGTATAGACATCCAGAACCCGGCTGCTGCCCCGCGCCGCAACATAGGCCAACCGCTGCCCATCGGGCGAGCAGCCATGAAACCAGCTCGGCGCTTCGGTTGAAATCTTCACCGGCTCTCCGCCGCGCGCAGGCACCTTATACATCTGCGCACCCTGCATTTCGTGATGTGACGTAAGCACAATCCAACGCCCATCCGGGCTGATGCCATGATCATTGTTGCAACGAATCGCGGCCCCCGTCGCCACCGGGATCAATTGCGGGCGATGCAAAGGCACCCGGTACAGCCGCCCCTCGGCATTGACCAAAAGATTTGCGCCCGAAGGATCCCAATTCGGCGCCTCGATCCGCAGATCGCTTTGCAAAACCACCTGCGCCCGCCCGCTTGCCAGATCATGGATATCCAGCGAGCTAACCATCACTCCCGCGCTTTCGGCACCATCAACCGCTTGGGTCGGATCGCCTCGGCGGCCTTGAACAGACCAAAGGTCTGATTCACATAATTCACGATACCGCCGATCTGCTCCATGTATTTCGCAAGCTCGGGTGTGCGCTCGGCCTCGACCACCTGAATCGGGCGATCCGGGCCATCCGCCTCGAATTGGCAATAAAACAACGGCTCGCCGCGCCGCAGGATCAAATCCTTTTCCGGCTCGTGCCATTCAAAGGCCCACATCAAAGGCCGTGGCCAGAGGTTCAATGGAAACCGCCCGCCAAAAATCGTTCCGGGCAACTGATCCTTGCGGTAATGCGCAAAGGCCGAAAGCTGTGTGATATAGACCAACTCATCGGCAATGAAACAATAGGGCAGCGTCATTTGCACCGTGGGCCGGTCCGGATAGCGCCACTCGGCCTCGTTCACCAGCGTCATCACCTCGCCGAGCTTGTTGCCGCGAATGGATGACCCCGGCCCGGCCCGATTGATCAGATGCGCCTTGCCCTTGTCATCGCGCCCAAAGCCCAGATGAATATCGAACGGCGATTTTACCATGAAATAGCGGCTTTCCATCTGCACCACTGCGGGGCAACGGCTGGCGCTTTTGGAATGGGCCTTGTTGGTCTGGCGAAACACCACCCGCTCGGGCGGATCATAAAGCACAGCCCCTTTGTCAGAGGTCAGAAACCATCCCACCGACACCGGGCCGGATTTCGGACCCTCGTCAGGCCGCTCGAATGTCAGATTGATGTCCACGGGCCCGCCTTTCTTTTCGGCCAAAGACTCCCCGCAATTCCAACGGCTGTCAATCGCCCTTGCGTCGCGTCACCAAGACCGCCCCCGCCTGCGGGCTGATCCGCGCGAACATCAGCGCCGCCCCCACCGATGCCGCCGCAATTGCCGAAAATATCCAAGGGAAATTCGCCAGATCCACTGCCGTTCCCCCGCTCAACCAGCCCAGACTTTCCAGCCCCATCGCCGCCAAAGTGATCCCGATCGAACCGGAAAGCTGCTGCATCACGGCGGTAAAACTGGTTGCCGAACTCAACCTCTCGCCCGGCACATCGGCATAGGCAATCGCGTTGATCGAGGTGAATTGCAAAGACCGCGACAGCCCGCCCACAAACAGCACTCCCGCCATCCACAGCCAGGGCGTTTGCGGCGTGAAAAACGCGGGCAACAGGATGAACGCCGCCGAGAGCGCCGCATTCAGCGACAGCACCCGGCGAAACCCGAACCGCCGCAACAGGGGTTGCGCCAAGAACTTCATCGCCAGCGCACCGATCCCGGATACAAAGGTCAGCAAACCCGATTGAAACGGGTTCAGACCGAACCCCAGTTGCAACATCAGCGGCAACAGAAACGGCAACGCGCCCACCCCCACCCGAAACAGCGTCCCCGCCGTCACCGAGATACGAAAGGTCGGCAAGGCCAGCAATCGCAGATCGACCAGCGGGTTTTCCACGCGCAGAGCATGGCGCACATAACCCGCAATCAGCGCCACGCCGCCAAAGATCAAAATCGTCACCAAAGCCGGGCTTGCCAGCGACAGGCCCAGCAGCGTCGCACCGGTCAGAAATCCCGCCAGCCCCGGCCCCAACAGCGAAAAGCCCAGCGCATCAAACCTTCGCACCTCGGTCTCGCGCAGATCGGGAATGAACCTGTGAGCCAGCACAACCCCCGCAACCGCAATCGGAATATTGATCCAGAAAATCCAGCGCCAGTCCCAATAGGTGGTGATATAGCCGCCCAATGGCGGCCCCATCACCGGCCCCATCAGCGCCGGCACCGTCAACCAGGCCAACGCATTGACCAACCCAGATCGCGGCACCGCGCGCAACACGATCAACCGTCCCACCGGCGTCATCATCGACCCACCGATCCCCTGAACGGCCCGCGCCGCCACCAGTTGCAGCAGGTTTTGCGACACACCACAAGCAATCGACCCGAGCGCAAAGACCACAATCGCCCAGCGAAACACGCGCCGCGCCCCAAACCGGTCCGCCGCCCAACCCGAGGCCGGTATGAACACCGCCAGCGCCAGCAAATAGGTTGTCAGCACCAGTTTCAGATGAATCGGATCAGACCCTAAATCCGTGGCAATCTGCGGCAAGGATGTCGAGAGGACCGAGCTGTCGATATTCTCCATCAGCAGCGCGGTTGCCACAATCAAGGGCACCACCCGCCCCATCCTTACACCGCCATCGGCCGCGTTTTGCTGCTCTGGTGTCGCCATGGCGCGACACTCGTTCAGCGCCCAACCAAGTTCAAGGCCCTGCCCCTCAATTTAGCCAGAACGCACTCCACCTCGGAACTCCATTCTTGACACCCCCCTGTCCCCGCTTTACCCCGCCCAAAACCAAAGGACACCCGATGAGAACCCGTGCTGATGACCGCCTGATCGTCGCCCTCGATGTGCCGAACCTGCTCCAAGGCCTGCAACTTGCCGCAACGCTTGGCGATACGGTCAGCTTTTACAAGATCGGCCTCGGGATGCTGACCGGTGGCGGTCTCGCCCTTGCCAATGAGCTGAAATCCGAACATGGCAAACGCGTCTTCCTCGATCTCAAGCTGTTCGACATCGGCGCCACGATTGAAACTGCCGTCAAAGGCATCGCGCAATATGATCTTGATTTCCTGACGGTCCACGGCGACCCGCAAGTGGTGCGCGCCGCCGCCCAAGGCAAAGCCGGCACCAATCTGAAAATCCTTGCCGTCACCATTCTGACTTCGCTTGACCGCGATGATCTGAACGCCAACCTCATCCACCCCGGCGATATCCACGAAATCACCCTGGAACGCGCCCTTCGCGCGCTTGAGGCCGGGGCTGATGGCGTGATCGCCAGCCCGCAAGAGGCCGCCCGTATCCGCGCTCTGCCTCAGGCCGCCGGAAAGCTGATCGTCACCCCCGGCATCCGTCCGGCGGGGGCCGCAGCGGGCGACCAGAAACGCATTGCCACCCCCGCCCAAGCCGTCGCCGATGGCGTCGATCATATCGTCGTGGGCCGTCCGATCTGGCAAGCCCAAGACCCGAAGGCGGCGGCGCTGGCTATTCTTGACGAACTTCGCGTATCGCAGGCAAGGTAACCCAACCAGTAAGCGCCGCGTTCCGGCACAAACCTGATTGACCTGGCGCCAATGGCCCGCACTGTTAGGCTGAATCCATGGAACACGAGGCGAAATCCCCTGCCCGACATGAGGCGCAGAAACGCAGCAACGGCCTGATCCTGTCCTATCAGGCCTTGCAACAGTTTCTCGGTTGGCTCGGGCTGGCGTTGCCTCTGTCACTGGCAGGCTATTCGATCCTGTCGGGCCACCCGCTGCGACCCTCGATCAGCGATTATTACTACTCTGCCATGGGTGATGTCTTTGTCGGCATTCTCTGCGCCATCGGAGTGTTTTTGCTGTTCTACCGTGGCTATGATCCGCTGCCCGACGAATGGATTTCTGACCGACAGGTTTCCTTTGTCGCCGGTCTCGCTGCACTTGGGGTTGCAGGCTTTCCTGCCAACCGGCTTGGCCTGCCCTCCTGCTACCCAACGCCCGATGATTGCCTGACATTCGGCATCACCGCTCACCCGAACTGGCTGCACGATACCTGCGCCGGTGTGTTTTTTGTCTGCCTGGCGCTGTTTTGCCTTGTGCTCTTCACGCGTGGCGACCGCACCGCCGATCACCGCATGATCTGGACCCGCCGCAACTGCATCTTCGTTACCTGCGGCAGCGTGATTCTGCTCAGCCTGCTGGCGCTTTTGCCAACCATGCTGTCACCCGGCTTGCGCCAATCGCTTGCGCCCCTGCACTATGTATTCT
>JAGPBG010000096.1 GCA_018063485.1 Cypionkella sp. | reverse complement strand
CTACTACTACTATCCCGGCTGGTGGGAAGGTGGCCCGACGCTGGCGACCTTGATCAACCTAGACAAGTGGAACAGCCTGCCGCCCGCCTATCAGGCTGTGCTGAAAACCGCTTGCGAGGCTGCCAACGGCAACATGATGGCCAGCTATGACTATAAGAACCCCACCGCGCTGAAATCACTGGTGGCCAATGGTGCGCAACTGCGGCCCTTCCCGCAAGACGTGCTGGCGGCGGCTTTTGATGCTGCAAATTCGGTCTATGCCGAAATCGGTGCCAGCAATGCGATGTTCAAAAAGATCAAGGACAGCCAGGACGTCTTCAAGCGCGATGCCTATCTTTGGGCGCAGATTGCCGAATACAACTATGACACCTTCATGATGGTGCAACAGCAAGCTGGCAAACTCTAGAGCGCGTTGTGTCAAATTGAATTCACCTCGCAACCCGAACGCGTTTGCAAGGGCAGTCGCTGCCTCGGGTTGCGAGGTGAATACATCTCTTTGATTGAACGCAACGCGCTCTAGGCAAGTCCTTGCACATCAAAGGCCCCGAAGTTTCTTTCGGGGCCTTTGACTTGGTTTTGCCCTATTCCGGGTTGATCACCGGAGCCCCCAATTCAGGCGCTCCAAAAACAGGCGCACCGCCGATTCCGCCGCCGTTCAGCGTGGGCAGGGCGGGAACGGTGATGGTAATCGTCGAAGGATCCACCACCTTGCCCTTGTAATGCATGACCATCTGCGGGAAGGCGATCACCACTCCGATCATCACCACCTGGATCATCACGAACGGTACCGCCCCCCAATAGATCTGTGCCGTGCTGACTGGCGCCATCCGCGCGCCGGTCACCTTGTCATCATAATGCAGTTTGGGCGCTACGGACCGCAGATAGAACAGCGCAAAGCCAAAGGGCGGGTGCATGAACGAGGTCTGCATATTCACCCCCAATATGATCCCGAACCAGATCAGATCAATCCCAAGCGCCTGCGCCGGAGCAATCAACAACGGCACGATGATGAAGGCCAATTCAAAGAAATCGAGAAAGAACGCCAAGAGAAACACCAGGATCGACACAAAGACCAGGAAGCCCGTCTGCCCACCGGGCAGGCCGGTCAACAGATGCTCGACCCAGACATGGCCATTCACGCCGTAAAACGACAGCGAGAACACCCGCGCGCCGACCAGAATGAACATCACGAAAGACGATAGCCGCGTGGTCGAGGCCAAGGCCGAGATCATCACCGCGCTGTTCAATCGCCGCTTCATCGCCGCCAGAAAAAGTGCGCCCACAGCCCCCATCGCGCCGCCTTCGGTTGGCGTGGCAATGCCAAGGAAAATCGTTCCCAATACCAGAAAGATCAGTGCCAGCGGCGGGATCAGCACCATGATCACCTGTTGCGCCAACCGGCTCATCAGTTTGAACTGCAACCGCTTGTCAATCGCCGCATAGAGATAAACCACCGTCACGCCAATGGTTGCGCCAAACACATCGGCATTGGCCGAATACCGCTCATGAAGCTGGAGATGCGCGAAGTAGCCGATGCCGATAATTGCGGCGATGGCAACAAACAGCGATGTCACACCATTGCCCAAGGTGCGCGCCTCTTTCGGCAGGGCAGGCACCCATAACGGGCGAAACACCGACACGAGAAACACATAGGCCATGTAAAGCCCGGTCAGCACCAATCCGGGGATCAGCGCACCCTTGTACATGTCACCGACCGAGCGGCCCAACTGGTCGGCCAGAACGATCAGCACCAGAGACGGCGGAATGATCTGTGCCAAAGTACCCGAGGCCGCAATCACCCCTGTCGCCACCCGTCTGTCATAGCCATAGCGCAGCATGATCGGCAACGAAATCAGACCCATAGCTATCACACTTGCCGCAACCACGCCCGTGGTGGCGGCAAGCAGTGCGCCCACCAGAATCACCGCATAGGCCAAACCACCGCGAATAGGGCCAAACAACTGTCCGATGGTATCGAGCAAATCCTCGGCCATGCCGGAGCGTTCCAACACGATGCCCATAAAGGTAAAGAACGGAATGGCCAGCAATGTCTCATTCGACATTACCCCCCATAACCGCTGTGGCATGGTATAAAGCAGCGGCCAATCCAGCGTGATCGTGTTGCTGGAATAGGGTGCAAGCCAAACGCCAACAGCAAAGAATGCCAAACCGTTGGCCGCCAGAGAAAACGCCACCGGATAGCCCAGAAGCAAAAAGAATACGAGACTAGCGAACATGATCGGCGCCATGTTCGAGGCAATAAGTTCAATCATTCCTTGCCCTCGCCTTCAACAGCCTTGGCCGCCAAAAGCGCACCCTCTCTTTCGGCTGCTTCATGGACGGAAATGAACGGATGCGGATCGTCGATCAATCCTCGCATCACCGCAATTTTCTTGATGATTTCCGCCACCGCCTGCGTTGTCAGCAAAATGAACCCCGCCGCCAACAGCGCCCGCGCGGGCCAGATGATCAGCCCGCCGGCATTGGTAGAGATCTCACCAATCGAATAGGCCTTATAGGCATAGGGCACCAACATCACCGACATCAGTGTCACGAATGGCAGCAGGAAAAACACATGCCCGAACAGATCAATCCAATGCTGAGTGCGCCGCGAGCGCGAGCCATAGAAAATGTCGATCCGGATATGCTCGTTCTGTTTCAGCGTATAGGCCGAGGCCAGCAGAAATACGGCGCCAAACAGATACCATTGCAGTTCCAGCCAAGCGTTCGATGACATGTTGAATGCCTTGCGCAAGATTGCATTCACCGCCGAAACCAGCACCGCCACCAAAATCAGCCACATGACCGACTTGCCGACTGCCTCGTTGACACGGTCAATGGCGCGCGCCACCGACAGGAGTGCTTGCATGAGTTGGATCCTCTCCCTGCGCTTGTTCGAGCTTGTTGTCCTTGTCGACGTGGTGAGAAAAGATGTCCAGTTTCGGCAATTTGTGACAATCCATCAACAGGCCATCAAACGGGTTGATTGCAAGCCTCGCTCAGTGACAATCTGCTCGCGCGACATCCTTTGTATTTGTGCCTGAAATCCTTGCATGTTCCATGCCCTTGGCAAAGAATTTTTCACAGCCACGTGACAGGTGTTTGCCAGATCGCGGTTCCCTGAGAAATTCAGCCTTTGTGCGGCTCCAGCAAATCCCACCGGTTGCCCCATGGGTCGCGCCACACTGCTACGGTGCCGTAGCTCTCACGGCGCGGGGCTTCCTCAAAGATCACCCCCGCCAGTAGCATCCGCCTGTGAAGTGCAGCAAAATCATCGCATTGCAGAAATAGCCAAACCCGCCCGCCGCCCTGATTGCCAATTGCGCCGCGCTGCACGTCATTGTCAGCCCGTGCCAGCACCAGTCTGAAACCGCCTGCCGCTGGCGCAACTGTTACCCAACGCTTGTGGCCCTCATCGCGGTCCTCGATCAGATGAAACCCCATCACATCGCAAAAGAACCGGATCGCCGGATCATACTCTGGCACGATCAGCGTTACCGCAAACATCCGGTCGCCGCTCACTCGGGCCGTGCCTTGATGCCGTCAGGCCGTGGTTGGGGCAGGGCGATTTTTGCCACCTGTTCCGAGATCGGATCGACCGAAAGCGGATGCAGTTCGGTGCGGTGGTCGGCAGGATCGCCCAGCGGTTGCCACTGGCCGCCCTTATAGATCTCAACCGCCGAAAACCCGGCCTTATAGCCCATTTTGCGGCTGCCCGGCACCCAGTAACCCAGATAAACAAAGGGCAGACCCGCCTCGCGCGCGATCGCAATATGATCCAGAATGGCATAGGTGCCCAAGGAAAGATCGGCCCGATCGGGATCGTAAAAACTGTAAACCATGCTCAGCCCGTCATCGAACACATCGGTCAGGCTTACGGCGGCCAAGGGGCGGCCACTTTCCCCATGCAGGGCAGGGCGGGTGTATTCCACCACCCGGCTTTTGATTGGTGTTTCCTCGATCATCGCGGCAAACTCGAACACATCCATATCCGCCATGCCGCCATCGGCGTGGCGCGCATCGAGATAGCGGCGAAACAATGCATACTGATCCTCGGTGGCCCAGGGGCTGGTGGCATTGCGCCGCAAATGCGCCGCTGCTTTCATCACCCGGCGCTGGGTGCGTGAGGGTTTGAAATCCGCCACCTTGATCCGCGCTGACAGACAGGCCGAACACTCTGCGCAAGACGGCCGATAAAGCACGTTCTGGCTTCGTCGAAAGCCCTGTTTGGACAGCCCGTCATTCAACCTCTGCGCCTGATCGCCCTGCAAGGCCGTGAAAAGTTTACGTTCCATCCGCCCATCCAGATAGGGACAGGGTTGCGGAGCCGTCACATAGAATTGGGGCGCGATCGGGACGGTGTGGCGCATCGGTCCAGCTGATTAGGGGAAGCAAAAGACAGGTTAGCAAGCCCTGCGCCATCCGCCAAGGCGTTTTGCAGACAAATCCTGCGATTGACGCAAACAAAAACACCGCCCGGTTGTCCGGGCGGCGTGATGTCGTGCCAGGCTTTGGCCTCAATATGCGCCGCTGCCCTCGGCTTTCGGCTCGGTGCTGGCTTCGCGGCCCGCACGGGCGCGGTCATCCATGAAGGCGTCGAATTCGGATTTGTCTTTGGCATCGCGCAGACGCTGCAAAAAGCCCTCGAACGCCGCTTGCTCATCTTCCAGACGGCGCAGCATATCGGCCTTATAGCTGTCAAAGGCGGTGTTGCCCGAAGGCCTCATGGCACCATGATGTGCCCAGCGATGCGAATGGCGGTCATGGCCGCAAGATCCTCTAAACATGCGTTTGCTCCAGATCATATATCCAAGGATTGCCAGGCCAACCGGCCAGACAAAGATAAAGCCCAGTACCATTGCGGCGATCCAGGCCAGTTTGCCGCGCGCATCCAGCCAGGCAACGCCCCGGCTAAACCACGAGGTGACACCGCCAGAGGGGGCGGAAGGCGAATAAGTGTTCATCGGCACTCTCCAGATTATAAATTCCGGCCCCATGCCGGATGTGAATGTCTTTCACATGCAATCAAGATGCGTGCTGGTGCCGCTCCAATCAAGTGGTAATGTAAATGATCTTCACATAAATCGCGGATAATCCATCAAGCCGCTGATTCTGATACTAATTATTCTGCCGAAATCATCACAAAATTACCCGGAACCGCGCCGATGGCGGCTTTTAACGCTGCCGGATCGACGGCAAAAACATGTCTGGGCGTGCCCGCTGCCGCCCAAACGCGGGCGAAGTCCAGCAGGGCGGGATCAATCCAGACGGGCAAGGGCGACAGATGCCCCAAGGGGGCCACGCCGCCAATCGCAAAGCCGGTCACCTCGCGCACCCGCTGCCCATCGGCCCGCTCCAAAGCCTCGCCTGCAAGCCGGGCCGCGCGGCTGGTGTCCACCTGATTGCCGCCCGCCGTCAGGAAAAGATAAAGCCGCCCGCTCTGTGCCCCTTGAAACAGGATCGACTTCACGATCTGGTTCAGCCCGCACCCCGCCTCGGACGCCGCCTGCACCGCCGTGCGGGTCTCGCCGGGCATTTCGCGCAACTCGATTTGCAAACCCGCCGCCGCAATCGCAGCCTTCACCCGCGCCAGACTCTTGCTCATCGCCCCATCCTTTATACTTGCCTCATCAAACCCCGCCTCGACGCCGGCTTCAACCCCGATTGACGCCGCCCCCGCGCCGCCGCACTCTGGCCTGATGAACACGCCCTTTGCCTCGCGGCTTATCCGCCAGCCCATCGCCTTCGATCCGGCCATCGCCGCCGAAGTTGCCGGTGTTTTCGCCGATTTTGCCCCGGAACTGAGGCAACTTGTTGCCAACACCGCCGGATGCAGCCCTTTTTTGCGCAGCCAGATGCAGCGCGAGGCCGTTTGGCTGCGTGAGGCGCTGTCAACCGATCCCGAGTCCGCCGCCGCTACCGAGTTGAACGCGCTCGATGATCACGGTATTGACAGCTTGCCCACCGCTCTTCGCATCGCCAAACGCCGCCTTGCCCTGCTCGCTGCGCTGGCCGATCTTGGCGGCGTCTGGGATCTGATGCAGGTCACCGGCGTTCTGACCGATCTGGCCGACCGCGCTGTTGATCTGGCAATGAAACGCCTTGTCGCCGAGGAAATCCGCCGCGGCAAACTTCCCGGCGCTACCGCCGATGATGCTGAAACCGCTGGTGGCATGGTGGCGCTGGCGATGGGCAAGATGGGGGCTGGGGAGTTGAACTACTCCTCTGATATCGACCTGATTTGCCTGTTTGATGAGTCCCGCTACCCCGATCAGGCGCACGAGGCCCGCGCTGCCTTTATCCGCGTCACCCGCAAGATGGCGGCGATGCTCAATGATCTGACTTCCGAGGGCTATGTCTTTCGCACCGATCTGCGTCTGCGCCCCGATGCCGCCGTAACACCCGTGTGCCTGTCCATGGCCGCCGCAGAAACCTATTATGAAAGCGTTGGCCGCACATGGGAGCGTGCGGCCTATATCAAGGCGCGCCCCTGCGGCGGTGATATCGCGGCGGGCAACCGGTTTTTGCATATGCTTACGCCGTTCGTCTGGCGCAAACATCTTGATTTCGCAGCTATCCAAGACGCTCATGACATGCGCCTGCGCATTCGCGAACATCGTGGCCTCAATGGGCCGCTGACGGTTGAGGGCCACAATATGAAGCTTGGTCAGGGCGGTATCCGCGAGATCGAGTTTTTCACCCAAACCCGCCAACTCATCGCCGGGGGGCGTGATCCATCACTGCGTTCGCGCACCACCTTGGGCGGCTTGACGGCGCTTGCTGCCAAAGGCTGGGTGCCAGACAGCACCGCGCAAGAGCTGTCCACCCTTTACCGCGCCCATCGCGAAGTGGAACATCGGCTGCAAATGGTCAACGATGCGCAAACCCATGACATGCCCTTCACCGCCCAGGGTGTGGCCCGCATCGCCGCCTTTTGCGGCCAAACCGATGCCGATTTTCGCGCCGGTCTCTTGGATCGTCTCACCCGCACCGATACCCTGACCAAAGACTTCTTCGCCCCTTCGGCTGTCGAGGACGGCCCGGAATTATCCGAAGAGGCGCGCTCAATCGTCGCGGGCTGGTCCTCATACCCGGCGCTGCGCTCGAATCGTGCCCAGACCATCTTTCGCCGCCTGCGCCCGATGCTTTTGAAACGGCTCCAACGCGCCGCCTGTCCGCAAGAGGCCTTGGTGACTTTTGATGGATTCCTGTCTGGCCTGCCTTCGGGGGTGCAGATTCTCTCGCTGTTCGAGGCCAATCCCAGCCTTGTTGATCTGATCATTGATATTGCCGCCACCTCGCCCACCCTTGCGCTTTATCTTTCGCGCAATTCGGCGGTTCTGGACGCCGTGATCGGCGGGACGTTCTTCGCCGCATGGCCCGGACGCGCGGGCCTGACAGCCGATCTTGCCAAACGGCTGGAGGTTGCGCGCGATTATGAGGCCCGATTGGATGATGCAAGGCGCTGGATGAAGGAATGGCACTTTCGTATCGGCGTGCATCACCTGCGCGGGCTGATTGACGGGTTCGAGGCCGCCAAGCAATATTCCGATCTGGCCGAGGCGGTGATCGCCGCCCTCTGGCCCGT
>JAGPBG010000095.1 GCA_018063485.1 Cypionkella sp. | reverse complement strand
TTGCAACCATGTGGGGCGGCTCGATCGAGTTCAAGACGCCGATGCTGTGGGCCTTTGGCTTTCTGTTCCTGTTCACCGTCGGCGGCGTGACCGGCATCGTGCTGGCGCAGGCCCCGGTGGACCGCGTTTATCACGACACCTATTATGTGATCGCGCATTTCCACTATGTGATGAGCCTTGGTGCCCTGTTCGGCATCTTTGCCGGCATCTACTTCTGGCTTGGCAAGATGTCGGGACGGCAGTACCCGGAATGGGCGGGCAAGCTGCACTTCTGGGCGATGTTCATCGGCGCGAACCTGACCTTCTTCCCCCAGCACTTCCTGGGCCGTCAGGGCATGCCGCGCCGTTACATCGACTATCCCGAGGCCTTTGCCTATTGGAACTGGGTCTCGTCGATGGGGGCATTCCTGTCCTTTGCCTCCTTCATCTTCTTCCTTGGCGTGTTGTTCTACACTTTGCGCTACGGCAAGAAGATCACCGTGAACAACTACTGGAACGAATACGCCGACACGCTGGAATGGACGCTGTCCTGCCCGCCTCCCGAGCATACGTTCGAAACGCTGCCCAAGCAGAGCGATTGGGACCACGCCCGCGGCCACTAAGGCGCAAATTACCAAAAGGCCCTGGGGAAACCCGGGGCCTTTTGCCTTGCCTCACCGCAGAGCAGGGATACTCCACCCCCCTTGCCCTTCGCCAAATTGCGAACACCCATGCCCTATCATTTCCTCCCCGCCCCCGAGCCGGAAACCCACCTTCAGCTTTGGCCGCATCGCTCGCTGCCGAAAACCGGGTTTGTGTGGTTCATCGGGGGAACCTCTCTGATGATCGCGCTGCCTTTGCTGGCGGTCATCGGCTCGCCGGTGCTGTGGGGGCTGTTGCCGTTTTTGGTGCTGGCAGTCGTGGGGGTGTGGCTTGCCCTGAAACGCAGCTATGCCGATGGTCAGATCTTGGAAGACCTGACTGTCACGGCCTCCGATATGCACCTCACCCGCACCGGACCGCGCGGTCAGGTGCAAGACTGGCAGGAAAATCCCTATTGGGTGCGCCTCACCCTGCACCCCGGCTCAGGCCCGGTGCCGAACTATCTGACGATGAAAGGCCAAGGCCGCGAGGTGGAAATCGGTGCCTTTCTGTCCGAAGGAGAGCGCGTTGGCCTCTACGCCGATCTCAACCGCGCTTTGGCCAAGGCGAAAACCTGACAGCTACCCCAACCGGGTCTTGATCAGCGCCCCCGCCGCGCCAAAATCCATCTGCCCGGTGTATTTCGCCTTCAGCGCGCCCATCACCCGGCCCATGTCCTTGATGCTGCTTGCCCCGGTTTCCGCCACAGCCGCGGCAATCGCAGCCTCCACTTCTGCGCCCGTCAACTGCTGCGGCAAGAATCCGGTGATCACCGCAATCTCGGCCAGTTCCTTGGCCTCCAACTCTGGCCGCCCACCCTCGGCATAGGCCCTGGCTGATTCCTGGCGCTGTTTCACCATCTTGCCCAAAAGCGCCAGAATATCGGCCTCGCCCACTTCGGCCCCGTCACCACGCGCCGCAATCTCTCGATCCTTGATTGCCGCCCCCATCATCCGCAGGGTCGAAAGCCGCGCCGCAGCCTTGGCCTTCATCGCCTCTTTTACCTCCGCTTGCAGTCGCTCGCGCAATTCCATCTGTCGTCTCCTTGAATTTGCGCCACCTTACACCCCGCCCCCAATCCGCGCAACTGGGCCATGAATCAGCAAGCTATTGATAATGAATGGAAAACCATTTCCTGCAAACCCTTGACCCGGCAGACCCACGCCTCTAGTGTCCGCCAGATTTTGCCAAAGGAGTAGCACAATGCCCACCTCCAATGATCCCCGCCCCACTGCCTGCCTCGCCCTGGCCGATGGAACCCTGTTCTACGGCCACGGATTTGGGGCCACAGGCGAGACGGTGGCCGAACTGGTGTTCAACACCGCGATGACCGGCTATCAGGAAATCATGACTGACCCCTCCTATGCGGGTCAGGTTGTGACCTTTACCTTCCCCCATATCGGCAACACCGGCGTCACCGCCGAGGATGACGAAACCAGCGATCCCGTCGCCGCCGGAATGGTGGTGAAATGGGATCCGACCGAGCCTTCAAACTGGCGGGCCACCGGTGATCTGCAAAGCTGGCTCACCGCCAAGGGCCGCATCGGGATCGGTGGCATCGACACCCGCCGCCTGACCCGCGCGATTCGCCAACAAGGCGCGCCGCATGTCGCCCTTGCCCATGATCCCGATGGCAGGTTCGATATTGAAAAACTGATCGCCAAGGCGCGGGCATGGTCTGGGCTCGAAGGTCTTGATCTGGCCAAGGATGTCTCGTGCACGCAATCCTATACCTGGGATGAGATGCGTTGGGCCTGGCCCGAGGGCTATAGCCGCCGCAGCACCCCCGGCATGAAAGTGGTTGCCATCGACTATGGCGCGAAACGCAATATCCTGCGCTGCCTCGCCTCGGCGGGTTGTGATGTCACCGTTCTTCCCGCCACCGCCAGTGCCGCCGATGTGCTGGCGCTCAACCCCGAAGGCGTGTTTTTGTCGAACGGCCCCGGCGATCCCGCGGCCACGGGCACCTATGCCGTGCCGATGATCAAAGCGGTGCTTGCAGCCGATCTGCCGGTTTTCGGCATTTGCCTTGGGCATCAGATGCTGGCGCTGGCCTTGGGCGCCAAGACCGTCAAGATGAACCACGGCCACCACGGTGCCAATCATCCGGTCAAGGATCTCACCACCGGCAAGGTCGAGATTACCTCGATGAATCACGGCTTTACGGTGGATAGCCAAACCCTGCCCAAGGGTGTTTCGCAAACCCATGTCTCGCTGTTCGATGGCTCGAACTGCGGCATCGCGGTGGATGGCAAGCCGGTTTTCTCGGTGCAATACCACCCCGAGGCCAGCCCCGGCCCGCAAGACAGCTATTACCTGTTCGAGCGCTTCGCCGCCGCCATGCGGGCACGCCGAGCTACCTGACAAAACCGGGGATGCACCCTTAACCGATAATTAACCACGCATTAACCTCGCGCGGCCCATGCTTGCAGCTTCCCGCAGCCGAGGCAGCATGACCGCCGAAACCCACCACCGATTTTCCACCTTTCACCCCGGCCCGCCGGTCGAACCCGCGCACCTGCCCTCAGCCGAAAGCCTGGGCATCGCCCTGTTGCGCGACGGCGTGATCGAGCCGCATCAGATGGTTGCCGCCCTGTCAGCGCAATCCCGGCGCAACGGCCATCTGGCCGATATCTTGCTATCGCGTGGCCTGATTGAGGAAGCCGCACTTTATAGGATGATTGCGCAGCAATGGTCTTGCGGCTTTGCCGATCTTGTCGCAACCCCTGCCGATCCCGATTTGCTGATGCGCTTTGGCACCGAGCGCTGTCTGAGCCTTGGGCTGATCCCATGGAGTCAGGCTGGCGGGGCCACGGTTATCGTCACGGCCTATCCCGAGGACTTCAATCGCGACCTTTCCACTCTGACCGCCGTTTTTGGCCCGGTATTGATGGCGGTGGCACCGATGCCGCAAATAGAAGCCGCCCTATTGACCGTCTGCGGCCCCGCCCTGGCCCGAAGGGCCGAAGAAAAGGTTGGTGCCGATCAAAGCTGTCGGGGTTTTCGCTTTGGCAATCTGCATTTTCCGCTGCTCGTGGTCTCGGTGCCGCTGATTGTCATGGCGATCTTGTGGCCCTTGACGCTGCTTTTGGCCGCAACGGCGCTTGCGGCCTTGTTGTCACTGGCAAATACCTGCCTCAAACTCGCCGCGTGGCGCTCTGGCGGCCCAGCGCCCGCCGCGCAGCCCACGTTCCGCTTGGCCCGGCTGCCCAAAGTATCGGTGATGGTGGCGCTCTATAAGGAAACGCGGATTCTTCCGCGCATGGTGCAGCGGCTGTCCCGGCTCGATTATCCGCGCGATTTGCTGGATGTGATTCTGGTGGTCGAGGCCGATGATCACGGATTGCGTGCCGCCCTTGCCAAAACCGACCTGCCCGGCTGGATGCGCGTGGTTGTGGTGCCCGATGGCCCGATCAAGACCAAACCGCGGGCGCTGAACCATGCGCTGGATCACTGTCGAGGCAGCCTGATCGGTATTTATGATGCCGAAGACGCCCCCGCCCCGGACCAGTTGCGCAAAATGGTACATCATTTTCATCTCGCAGCGCCCGAAGTGGCCTGTTTGCAAGGCGTGCTTGATTACTACAATCCACGCAGCAACTGGCTCGCGCGCTGTTTCACCATTGAATACGCCTCTTGGTTCCGCCTGTTCCTGCCCGGTATCGCGCGGCTGGGTCTTGCGGTGCCTTTGGGCGGAACCACGTTGTTTTTCCGGCGTGAGGTGCTGGAGAAGCTGGGCGGTTGGGATGCCCATAACGTCACCGAAGATGCCGATCTTGGCATGCGCCTTGCCCGCCACGGCTATCGCACCGAACTGCTTGATTCGGTCACGATGGAAGAGGCCAACTGCCGCGCCCTGCCTTGGGTCAAGCAGCGCTCGCGCTGGATCAAAGGCTATATGCTGACATGGGCCACCCATATGCGTGATCCATCGCTTCTGTTACGCCAACTTGGCCCCAAGCGCTTTGCCGGGTTCCAGTTGCAACTTCTGGGCTCGGTGCTGCAAGCCTTGCTCGCGCCCTTCCTGTGGTCGCTCTGGATTGTGCCGCTCGGGCTTGCGCACCCTTTCGTTGCCGCCCTCAGCCCCGCCGCCTTTACCGGATTCTACACAACATCTTTGGCGGTCGAGGCGATCACCATCAGCTTCTCGATCTCGGCCCTGGCCCGCACCGAACACCGGCTCAACCCGCTTTGGGTGCCCAGCCTGATGTTCTACTACCCGCTCGCCACCTTTGCCGCCTACAAGGCCCTGTGGGAGGTTCTGACCAAACCCTTCTACTGGGACAAGACCAGTCACGGGTTGTTCGACGATTAACGCATCCGCAATTCGCCCGCATCCACCCGCAACCGCGTCTCGAACGCCTTCGAGATATGCCCGCGTAGCGCCTGATAGGCCGCCTCGCCGTCATGCGCCTCGATCGCGCGCACGATCTGATCATGCTCGCCAATTGCCACCCCATCGCGGCCCTCGGCGGCAAAGGAGGTGTTGGTCATCAGCGCCATTGACCGATGCACCAGATCCAACTGCTGCACCAGAAACCGGTTGTGGCTGGCCAGATGGATCTGCTTGTGAAACCGCTTGTTGGCCCGGCTCAGCAAGCGCGGATCGCCGCCTAAAAGCGCGCGGTCATCCTCGACCATGCGGCGCAGGACGTGAATTTCTTCATCGGTCGCATGACGCGCCGCCAACCTTGCAGCCAAGCCCTCCAACTCGGTCCGCACCGTATACAGCTCAGCCAATTGATTGTGATCAAGCGACGCCACAATCAAACTGCGCCCGTCGCGCGTCAGCATGGATTGCGTCTCCAGCCGCTGCAATGCCTCACGCACCGGAGTGCGCGACACGCCCAGCCGCTCGGCCAACTCGCTTTCCACCAAACGGTCGCCAGGCTTGTAAACTCCGGATTCAATCGCTTCAATGATCAGCGAATAGGCATCTTTCTGCACAGGCGTTCCCTCACGATTGCCGCCAGACACTAGCCACGCTTGCCGCCCCGGTTCAAGCCAAGGATTGCAGCCCCCGGCCCGACTTGCTACCAAAGCCGCATGAAACAGCAGTTCAACCATGTCACCACTTGGGTGTTTGACCTTGATAACACCCTTTACCCGCCGCGCTATCGCCTGTTCGATCAGATCGAGGTGCGGATGACGGCTTGGGTCATGCAAGCGCTTGGCGTTGGCAAGACCGAGGCTGACCGCTTGCGTCAGCACTATTGGGACAGCTACGGCACCACGCTGGCGGGCCTGATGCGCGAACACGATATCGACCCAGCCCCCTATCTGACCGATGTGCATGACATTGATTTTTCAGGCCTTCCCAAAGACCCAGCCCTTGCCTTTCATATTGCCGCCCTGCCCGGCCGCCGCATCGTCTATACCAATGCCTGTGAACCCTACGCCCATCGCGTGCTTGAGGCGCGCGGCCTGTCGGGTCTTTTCGATGCCGTTTACGGTGTCGAACACGCAGGCTTTTGCCCCAAACCAGAACGCGCGGCTTTCGAGACGATCTTCGCCGCCGACGGCCTTGACCCCGCCCGCGCCGCGATGTTCGAGGATGATGCGCGCAATCTTGCAGCCCCTCACGCCATGGGAATGCGCACTGTCCATGTTACCGACAAGCCGCTGAAATCTTTGCATATTCATCACCACACCGATGATCTGAGCGGTTTTCTTGCGCGCCTGACCTAACCTGCGACAAGCTGTCCTCTGGTCAGGAGGCGCAATTGATTTAAATCAAGCGCTGCAAAAAGAGGAATTGCAGATGTCTGATTTCACCCCACACCCGGCTCCGCAATCCCAGGCAGATCATGCCCCGTCCTACAGCGCAAAGTCCCACGGCGCAAACCGGGTGTTTGTGGTCTTGGCGATTGCCGTGGTCCTTCTGGTCGTGGCGGTGAAATTTTGGGGCCTGATCGCGCTGACCTTTGCGGCAACCGCGATGGTCCCGGTAATTTTCATCCTGTTCATCATCATCTCCTGGCCGTTCTGACGCAGCGGCGCTTTGCCGCTTCGCTTTCCCAGCCCGCCCGGCTAGATTGTCTCCATTCAATCGGGGCCAAAAAATGAACCCAATCGACACCGATATCCTGATTTCCGGCGGGGGCGTGGCTGGTCTGACAGCGGCGGCGGCTTTTGGCACTGCGGGCTACCGGGTGATCTGCGCCGATCCCACGCCCCCCATCACCACCGACACCGACGCCAGCGCCGACCTGCGCACCACCGCTTTCTTGCAGCCTTCAATCCCGGTGCTGGAGGCCGCAGGCCTCTGGGCGCGGCTTGCCCCCCATGCCGCCCCCTTGCAGATCATGCGCATCATTGATGCGGGCGGCCCCACGCCGGAGCCCCGCGTGATCAGGGATTTCGTGGCTTCGGATATTTCCGACCTGCCCTTCGGCTGGAATCTGCCAAACTGGCTCTTGCGCCGCGAATTGGTGGCGCGGCTGGCCGAATTGCCGAATGTGACCTTCCTTCCCGGCGTTGCCACCGTCACCCTGATGACCCGCAGCGAACAGGCGCTGGTGCGGCTTTCCGATGGCAGCCGGATCGCGGCGAAACTGGTGATCGCCGCCGATGGCCGTGCATCCACCATGCGTGAGGCGGCGGGCATTCACGTGAAAACAATGCGCTACGGGCAAAAGGCGCTGGCTTTTGCTGTCACCCATCTGATCCCGCATGACAATGTCTCGACCGAGATTCACCGCTCGGGTGGCCCTTTCACCCTGGTGCCGCTGCCCGATCGTGATGGAAAACCCTGTTCCGCCGTGGTCTGGATGGAGCGCGGCCCCGAAGTGGCCCGCCTTGCCGCCCTGCCGCTGCCCGAGTTCGAGCTGGCGATGAATCTGCGCTCCTGTCAGGTTCTGGGCCCGCTTACGCTGGCCTCACGCCGCTCGGCCTGGCCGATCATTTCACAAATCGCCGCCGAGATGGTGGGCGAACGCCTGGCTCTGATGGCCGAGGCCGCGCATGTTGTTCCCCCCATCGGCGCGCAGGGGCTGAATATGAGTCTGGCCGATCTGGCCGCGCTCCTGGACCTCGCGGCCAGGCACGAACCCGGCAGCCCCGCGATGCTGGCCGCCTACTCAAAACGCCGCCACCTTGAGGTGAAAGTGCGGGTCAGCGGCATTG
>JAGPBG010000094.1 GCA_018063485.1 Cypionkella sp. | reverse complement strand
GGCATGACCATCCGTGGCGTTCAAAAAGTGCTGCGCGAACAGGGCGTGCGCCATGTCGCAGGGCTGTCGGGCGATGATCACTCTGCAATGATCGAAGAGGATGCCGAGGCAGCCCTTGGTGCAGCCATCAGGAGTTTTGCCAGAACCGACCCTACGCCCCTGCCCGCCGCCGAGGTGGAATCGGCGCAAGTGGTGGTGCTGGAGACCGCCTTGCGGCGTGCGCCCGAAAGAAAACCGGCTCCCGACAGCCCGTCTTTGTTCGATGCAATTGAACTGGGGCCAACGGCGCCAGAAACTCCGATTGCGGTTGAGGCAGATGACGTCTTTGGGCAGCAGACCGAGGCCATCGCCGCGATCTGGCCCGAGGATGACGTGGCCGAGAGTCTGACCAAAGCTGAGGAACCGATCGCAACGCCTGTTGTGGTAGAGCTAAAGCCCTTGGTGGCCGCCCAGCTTCTGGCACAGATCAGAACCCTGCCCGATCATGGTCTTAGGGCCAAACGCTCTGAAATCGCGCCGTTGCTTGACCGCTTGACCACCTTGCAAAGGCGCATGTCGCAGCCCCCGCAGGTCGGGCAGTCGTAACGCGTGTTTTACCTGCGCTTTCCTGCTTGCCCTTGTCCGGAATTTCGCTATGTAGGCCCGGTGTCGGGCCGTAGCGCAGCCTGGTTAGCGCGTCCGTCTGGGGGGCGGGAGGTCGAGAGTTCGAATCTCTCCGGCCCGACCATAACCGAAACCGCCCGTCTGGCCTCTGGTCCGGCGGGCGGTATCGTTTCAAGCGGCCAGTGCCGCAAGGAGTCTGCGTGATGGCCCAACGGGGTGTTTTGCCCGCTCAAAAGCTGCGTGATCTGATCCAATCGGGCGCGATTGCGGCAACGCCTGCGATAGTGGCCGCGCAAGTGCAGCCCGCCAGCCTTGATCTGCGCCTTGGGGCCACCGCCTACCGCGTCCGCGCCTCGTTTCTTACAGGCACCGGCCGCACCGTGGCCGAACGTCTGGCCGAGTTCGAGATGCACCGGGTTGATCTGTCCTCTGGTGCGGTGCTGGAGAAAGGCTGCGTCTATGTGATCCCGCTGATGGAGCGTCTCGCCCTGCCCCAAGGCATCACCGCTGTCGCCAATGCCAAAAGCTCGACTGGCAGGCTTGATCTTTTGACCCGCACCATCACCGATGGCGGCACCGAGTTTGACCGCATCCCCGAGGGCTATCACGGCCCGCTTTTTGCCGAGGTCTGTCCGAAGAGTTTTTCCGTATTGGTGCGTGCGGGCCAGCGCCTGAATCAAATCCGCTTCCGTCAGGGTCAGTCCGTTCTAACTGATCCTGAACTGCTGACTCTGCACCGCGCCGAACCTTTGGTTTCGGGCGAGGCGGTGATTTCCGAAGGCCTTGGCTTTTCGGTCGATCTACGTCCGGCTGCGGGCGATCTGGTCGGCTACCGCGCCAAGCCGCACACCGGCGTGGTCGATCTTGATCTTGTCGGCCATTATCGCGCCCGCGATTTCTGGGAGGAGATCCATTCCTCGGATGGCCATATCATCCTCGATCCCGGTGCCTTCTATATTCTGGTCAGCCGCGAGGCGGTGACGATCCCGCCAGATTACGCCGCCGAAATGGCGCCCTTCCTTGCCATGGTGGGCGAATTTCGCGTGCATTATGCGGGGTTTTTCGATCCTGGTTTCGGCCATGCGGCGGCGGGCGGTGCGGGCAGTCGTGGCGTTTTGGAAGTGCGCTGCCATGAAGCCCCTTTTGTTCTGGAACATGGGCAGATCGTCGGTCGTCTGGTCTATGAGCGGATGTCCGAGCGGCCCGAAACGCTATATGGCGCGGGTATCGCGTCCAATTATCAGGGCCAGGGACTGAAGCTGGCCAAACAGTTTCGCACCGATTGAAACAGGGCTTGGCCGCTGATGTGTCCAAAAATGCCGTTATCTGACATTGCTGCCATATCTTTGCGGCATAGAACAGGACTGTCGCACCTTTGGGGCTTAGCCGGTCTTGATTCCTCATATCCAGCCATCTGATCTGCCCGCGCCAGAAAACTTGCCGGTTGCCGAGAGCGCTTTGGCCACGTCACCGGCGGAAATCATTGCGCAACATCAGACCCGCCCCGCCGTTCTGGTGGATCAGTCCCTGGTGGCCGAGGAAAGCTGGGCCGATTCCATGCGCGGCACCGTGCGTTGGAAAACCCTGCTGTCGGCCGGGTTGACACCGACCGAGTCGATGGTTTGCGGCATCGCCATCATGTCGGCTGGTGACAGCTTTGCCCCGCATTCCCATCCCGACCCGGAAATCTATTTCGGCATCGAAGGCGAGGCGGATGTGATCATCGACGGCACGGTTCATCGCCTGAAACCCGGCGTGGCCCTGTTCATTCCCGGCGGCGCGGTGCATGGGGTGCCCATGACCGATCAATCTTGCCGCTGGTTCTACAGCTTTGCCTGCGACGCATTTTCCGACATCGTTTACAACTTCATCGACGACACCGCCCCCTGAGACCACACAGAAAGACCTCTCCCATGACCGACGACGCCTTGGTAATCTTTACCCCTTCGGGAAAACGTGGCCGCTTTGCATTGGGCACTCCGGTGCTGACGGTTGCGCGTCAATTGGGGGTTGATCTTGATTCGGTCTGCGGTGGGCGCGGGATTTGTTCGAAATGCCAGATCACCCCCGGCTATGGCGAGTTTGCCAAGCATGGCGTGACTGTAGCCGAAGACGCCCTGTCCGAATGGAACGCGGTCGAAGAGCGCTATAAATCCAAGCGCGGGATGCTGGATGGGCGGCGTTTGGGCTGTCAGGCCAAGGTGATGGGCGATGTGGTCATCGACGTGCCGCCGGAATCGCAGGTGCATAAACAGGTGATCCGCAAATCCGCTACCGTGCGCGACATCGTGATGGACCCGGCAACCCGGCTTTACTATGTCGAGGTTGAAGAGCCCGACATGCATGTGCCGACCGGCGATTTTGAGCGCCTAGCGCGTGCTTTGCGCGAACAATGGGGGATCGAGGGAATAACCGCGGAACTCACTTTGATGCGCCGCTTGCAACCGGCATTGCGCAAAGGCCTCTGGAAGGTCACGGTCGCGCTCCACAAGGGTAACCATGATCCACAACACCGCGTCCTTGATATCTGGCCCGGCTTTCACGAAGGCCGTCTGTTGGGCTTCGCGATTGATCTGGGGTCCACCACCATCGCCGCCCATCTGTGCGATTTGACCGATGGTGCGGTTCTGGCCTCGTCTGGAGTGATGAACCCACAAATCCGCTTTGGCGAAGATCTGATGAGCCGGGTATCCTATTCGATGATGAACCCCGGCGGCGATGTGGAAATGACCTCGGCCGTGCGTCAGGCGATCAGCAGCCTGTTTCAGGAAATCGTCACTCAGGCCGGTGTTGACCCGCGCTCGATCTATGAACTGGTGATCGTGTGCAATCCCGTGATGCACCATCTGTTGCTGGGGATTGATCCGGTGGAACTGGGCCAGGCCCCCTTTGCGCTTGCCACCTCGGACAGCCTGTCGCTTGATGCGCGCGAATTGGATCTGACTTCGGTGAATCCTTCGGCGCGTGTCTATATCCTGCCCTGTATCGCGGGTCATGTCGGAGCTGACAGTGCAGCCGTGGCACTTTCCGAAGAACCTAACAAATCCAAGGATATGGTTCTGGTTGTTGATGTTGGCACCAATGCCGAATTGTTGCTTGGCAATGAAACCCGCGTATTGGCCTGTTCCTCGCCCACCGGTCCCGCCTTTGAAGGTGCGCAAATTTCGGCGGGCCAGCGTGCCGCCCCCGGCGCGATTGAGCGAGTCGAGATTGACCCTATCACCAAGGAACCGCGCTTTCGGGTGATCGGCTCGGATCTGTGGTCTGACGATCCCGGCTTTGCTGAGGCAACCGCAAGCATCGGGATCACCGGAATTTGCGGCTCAGGCATCATCGAGGTCATCGCCGAGATGCGGCTGGCCGGATTGCTCGATCAGACCGGTCTGATCGGCAGTGTCGAGCAGACCGGAACCTGGCGCTGCATACCCGAGGGACGCACCAATTCTTACGTTCTACATGATGCAACCCTTGAAGGCGGGCCAAAGATCACCGTCACCCAAGGCGACATCCGTGCCATTCAATTGGGCAAGGCCGCGCTTTACGCCGGCGCCAAGTTGCTGATGGATACGATGGGCATTGAAACCGTTGACCGGGTGGTGCTGGCCGGGGCTCTTGGTGCCCATATCAGTGCCAAACACGCCATGGTTTTGGGCATGATCCCCGATGTGCCGCTGGATAAGGTGACATCGGCTGGCAATGCCGCCGGAACCGGTGCGCGGATTGCCTTGTGCAATGTCGCCGCTCGCAACGAGATCGAAGACACCGTGCACCATATTCACAAACTTGAAACGGCGCTTGAGCCGCGCTTTCAAGAGCATTTCGTCAATGCCACTGCGATCCCGAATTCAGTCGAGCTTTTTCCCGAGTTGATGCGGGTCGTCACCCTGCCCGATGTCAGCTTCAATACCCAAGGCTCGGGGGATGGCGGCGCACGCAAAAGGCGGCGGGGTTGACGGGCGCAGCCCTTGCGATAGGGTCGCAGGATGGAAGATGACCCTATCGCGCCTTTGCTGGAAAGATGCGCCGCACAGGATCGTGCGGCCTTTCGTGATCTCTATTCCGCCTCTGCTGCGAAACTTATGGGCGTGTTGCTGCGTATCTTGAACAACCGATCAGAGGCGGAGGATGCGCTGCAAGAGGTTTTCACCAGAGTCTGGCTGCGCGCGGGGCGGTTTGATCCCGCCAAGGGCCGTGGCATGACATGGATGATCGCCCTGTCGCGCAATCTGGCGATTGACCGTTTGCGCCAGAGGTCCGAACGCACTGCTTCAGATGATGCCGCGATGGAGGCGGTGGCCGATACCACGCCGCGCGCCGAAACCCGTCTGATCGCGCAGGGCGAGGCGCGCCGGATCAACGAGTGTTTCGACACGCTTGAGGTTGACCGCGCTCAGGCCCTGCGCGGCGCCTATCTTGACGGTCAGTCCTATAGTGACCTTGCCGCCCGCTTCGATGTGCCGCTGAACACCATGCGCACCTGGTTGCGCCGGTCGTTGCAGCGCCTCAAGGAGTGCATGGAGACATGAGCGATCTGCCCCTTGATCAGGATGATGATTTCCTCGCCGCCGAATATGTGTTGGGCGGGGTTGATCTGCAAACTCGCAGCACACTTGAGGCACGGCTGAAAACCGATGCGGTTTTTGCGGCATTGGTGCAAGATTGGGAAAATCGCCTGTCCGGTCTGAACGAAGAATTCGCGGATGCTCCTGCCCCCGATGTCATGCCCAAGATCGAGGCCCGGCTGTTCCCGCGTCCAGAGCGGGTGAAGCGCAACTGGTTCACCGCCCTTATCGGCCTTGGCCTGTCGTCGGCAGCGATTCTCGCGCTGGCGGCTTTCGTGTTCTTCTCGCAGGCCAAACCCGAATATCTGGCCTCGCTCTCGGCCGAAAACTCGCCGCTTCTCTACGAGGCGGTGATTTCCGGCCACGAGTTGACCCTGACCCGCAGCGCAGGTGACGGCTCGGATACCGAACACTCGCACGAGCTTTGGCTGATCATCGGCGATGCCGCCCCCGTCTCATTGGGTCTGATCAGCGGCGCGCGCGGCACCTTCACCCTGCCCGATGCGCAAACCGGTCTTGTACTGGCCGTCAGCCTTGAACCCAAAGGCGGCTCGCCCACTGGCGCGCCGACCGGTCCGGTCATCGCGGCAGGCAGCATAGTGGCTGCGAAAAAAATCTGATTTCTTTTTCACAACCCTGAAACTTCCCGCAATTGGCTTTCGTATCTCTGAGGGTAAGGCAGGAATGACCCGGCCTTGAAACCCTGGAGACGATCATGAAATTCATCCGTTTGGCCACCGCCGCAATCGCCCTCTCGACCGCTTTCGGCACCGTTGCCATGGCCGAAAACCCGATGGTGGGCGGGGCTGCAATGTTCGAGACCAAGAACATCGTCGAGAATGCCGTGAATTCGAAAGACCACACCACGCTGGTCGCCGCCGTTCAGGCCGCAGGCTTGGTTGATACTCTGTCGGGCGCCGGCCCCTTCACCGTATTCGCCCCCACCAATGAAGCCTTTGCGAAATTGCCTGCTGGCACTGTCGAAACCCTGCTCAAGCCCGAGAACAAGGACACTCTGGTGAAAATCCTCACCTGTCATGTGGTTGGCAAAGCCGTGATGGCCGAGGCTCTGGAAGGCATGATCAAGGACGATGGCGGCAAGCACCCGGTGCCGACCCTTGGCGGCTGCACCCTGCAAGCCAGCTATACCGACGGCATGATGCATCTGACGGATGAGGCTGGCAATGTCGCCACCGTCACCATCGCCGATGTGGTGCAATCGAACGGCGTGATCCATGTGATCGACACAGTAATGTTGTCGAAAATGTAAGCTGATCCGCGCGGGGCGGTCACCCCTGCGCCAATCGCCACGGCGGTGGGAAGTCTCAAGTCCCCAAATTCCCACCGCCTGCGGCAGGGCCTTCGGATTTCGTTCCGAAGGCCCGTTGCTTTTATGGATGTCTTGGCTAGGCTGGAATGAATTGTCCCGATTTGATCGAGGTATTTATTCCTGATGTTTCATTTCCCCCGCCTGCGCAGCCTGCTCAAATCTGCGGCCCTTATCGCCGCGCTTGCCTCTCCAACGCTTGTCCATGCCGAAGGCCGCTCGATCATCGTTCTCGACGGCTCTGGCTCGATGTGGGGTCAGATCGACGGAAAACCCAAGCTGGAGATTGCCCGCGAGGCGCTGGCCGAGGTGTTGAATTCCATCCCCGCCGATACCGAATTGGGTTTGATGGCCTATGGTCACCGCGAGAAAGGTTCGTGCAGCGACATCGAATTGATCGTGCCCCCCGCCAAGGGCACCGCACAACAAATCGCGGGTGCTGCCGCCAGAATGCAATTTCTGGGCAAAACGCCCTTGACCGAGGCCGTCCGCCAAGCCGCCGCCGACCTGCGATCGACCGAAGAGAAAGCCACTGTCATCCTGATCACCGACGGGATCGAAACCTGTGAAGCCGATCCCTGTGCTTTGGGCACCGAACTTGAAAAATCAGGCGTTGATTTCACCGCCCATGTTGTCGGTTTTGGCCTGACTTCGGATGAGGGCAAACAGGTGGCGTGCCTTGCCGAGAACACCGGCGGCAAATATATTGTGGCCGATGACCTGGCCAGTCTGACGATGGCGCTTCAAACCACCGTGGTTTCCGCCCCCAAACCGGAACCGGAACCGACACCCCCCGCCGCCCTGGACTATAATTTCAAACCAACCATGGTCATGGCCGCTGGCGTGGCAAAACCCGATGACAGCACCGATGTTGCCTGGGAGTTGCACGTCAAGAACGCCGATGGCACCACCGGTGAGCGGCTCTGGACGGAATACAATGACATGAAAGCCAATGTCGATCCGGGCGATTACCGCTTGGTCACCGAAATGGGCTCGGTCATCGTGGAAAGCGATGTCAGCTTCACCGCCGATGCGCTGACCGCACCCGAGATCAACATGAACGCTGCCCGCATCATCGTGCATCCCATCGGTATTGAGGGCGGCCCGATTCTGGAGGGCGCTGCGGTCCGTTTGACTGCGTCGGGCGGAATAAACACCACGCAATATGGCGACAGCCGGTTCTATGTGCCCGCGGGCGAGATCACCCTGACCGGTTCAATCGGTTCTGCCGAAGCGTCCGAAACCCAAACCCTCGCC